>NZ_OZ034990.1:0-300000 GCF_964030935.1 Rickettsiella endosymbiont of Aleochara curtula | reverse complement strand
AGTTCAGCAAACTTTTCATGCTGGCTTTACTGGAAGTTAAGCGTAATAACGCTGCAGTAGGCGCGACAGGTACGGTGGGAATAGTAAACGATAGCACGTTTTCCGCACGATAATCTTTCATCCACAGCGGCACAAAAATAACCAACAAGGCGGCAATAACAATAATAGTAATAAAACTAGCGCGTTTAAATGAAAAATCCACAAGCTATCTCAACAAATTTATTGATGAATTATACCTATAAGACAGGAATTTGCGAATGGTAGCAATAATTTTTTTGGCAGTGTTTTTTTCAAACTAAAACAATAACGACAATCCTAAGCTGTAGGTATTATCACTGGTGGGAAGATTATTTTCTTGAAACAACTGCTTGGTATTGCCGTAATTACCGGTATGTTGATATTGTACATACACCGCCAGCGTAGGATTAATTTGATAATAGGGTCTTAAAGTTAACTGTAACTCATTGACTCCACTACCTACTAAATCATGTGCGACGGTTTTATTCGCAAATAAAGCTTCTATTTCCGTTTGGATAAAGAAATTATGTGCAATTTGCGTATCGCGGGTTAAATCCACATTCAGTTTACTGCTGCCATTATGATAATAAGCACGAATATCGGTTTGAATAAAATAGGGTGTTAATCCTTCAATACCGATACCTGGCTGAAAATACGGCGTCATGGTGGGGCGATACATATAATTCACACCGCCCTTAATCGCCCAGAATTGACTAATGGCATGCCAATAAAAGATATCTAGATTTGCATTGTCAATAACACCTTGGTTGATTTCAGCTTTTTCCAAATACAGTTGCAGTTTATTATTATCCCCGCCAAACATACCTTTATAAGTAATTTCTTGATCGTTATTAATTAGATTTTGATTAACATCCAGTAGATTCGCCGTAAAAAAACGTGGCGCATGATCCGAAGGGTGATCGATTAAGTTTTGATCGACAGGTAGATGCTGGACACGGACTATCGCTTGATTGGTATAAGCTAAGGGTTGGACGATAGTTTGCGGACGTTGGTTTGCTGGTGTCACGTCAACTAACGTCGTGTATTGAAAAACCCGCGCCATGCCCGCTGCCATATGATAAAGCTGATGACAATGAAAAAACCATTGCCCACTCGCATCGGTATCAATATCCACCACCACCGTTGCCATTGGCGGAACAACAACCGTATGCAATAAAGGATCGTAAGCACCATGACCGTTACGTAAAATAAACCAGTGTCCATGAATGTGCATGGGATGATCCATCATCGAATGATTGGTAAAAACCACGCGATAACGTTTACCTGGTTTAAATAAAATCGGTTGAGCATTATTTAAGGTCACGCCATTAATAAACCAAATATAACGGTTCATATAACCGGATAAATCCATGTGTATGGTTTTTTCTATAGGTTTATCGGGATTATTAGTCTTAACGGCAGCCATCATTTTTTGATAAGAAGAACCCATCGTTAAACTTTTCATACCCGACATGGAATGTGTATTCTCCATGTTCATGCCGGGCATATTCTCAGCGGTGTTCATAGCGGGCATTGAGACTGATGCCTGCATTTTCATGTTGCCCATCATCATTGGGGCAGGTTCCGGAAAAAGTTTGACGTTTTGAATATTGACCGACGAATACGGCGTCGTAGTGAGCACTCCAATCGCTCGCCCTAAGGTATCTATTGATTCAGCATAAATAATCGTGTTGCCAGGCTGTTTAATCCTGACTAAAACATCATAGGTTTCACCGGGCTCAATTTTGAAATGATCGACGAAATAAGGTTTAATATTATTTCCATCAACTTGAACCAATTCCATCTTGCCTTGATTAAGTTTCACATTGTAATTAGTACTCGCCCCTGCACCAATAAAACGTAAGCGAACTTTATCCCCTACCTGCACCTGTCGTGTCCAAGGGTGTTGATTCACCTGTCCATTCAGTAAATAAGCATCGTAAGCGATGTCACTAAAGTCATAAATATTCATACGACTTGTTTGCATCATTTTGTAACTACGCAGTAATTGTTGGCGTTTTAAAGGTGTAGCATTTCTATAATCGCGAATAAACTTTAACAGTGAAGGTTGTAAAGGGAAACGGGAATCGTAATAGCCGTCGACCTTTTTAAGATTGGCATAAATTTGTTCTGGAAGTGTATTACTCCAGTCAGATAACACGATGACAAAGTCTTTATTGTAATAATAAGGTATGGGTGTTTTAGGCTTAATGATAATGCCACCATACAAACCTTGCTGTTCCTGCAGACCGGTGTGTGCATGATACCAATAGCTACCAGATTGTTGAGGCGTAAAACGGTAGTGGAAAACACCACCCGGTGGTATCGGTTGTTGGCTCACGCCGCTGACACCATCCATTTGCCAAGGAACCAACAAACCATGCCAATGAATACTCGTACCTACACTGAGTCGGTTATAAACATTGATGATGACTGCCTGACCTTCTTTGAAATGTAGAATAGGGCCAGGAATTTGATTATTAACGGCAATCGCTACTGCCGGTGTTCCGGTAAAATTGACCTGCTTATAGGCTACCGTTAAATTGATAATCTGTGTTTTGGCATCCGCTTGATCGACAAATAGCAGTGCTAAAATAAGGGTAATACTATAAACCAATCGAATGATACGCTTCATATAGAGCTTTATAGTTAGAGATGGTCTAAAAAATATTAAACTTTAGCTTAGATTTAGAGTCAAGCGTTCTTTTCAAATAGGCTCATGATATCAAGCCTAATTTTGGGTTTTTCCGAAGTAAACGTTCAAACTACTTCGGGCGCGCTACCCGCCAACAAAGATGATGGCTGCTTTTGAGTAAAAAGTAATATTTTACTGTGAAATTGCGCTAGATCGGCCCTGTGTCCAATACTAATCAAACTAGTATGCGGTAAAAGTAAACGTAAATTTCGATACGCATTAATTTGCGAAGCTGCATCTAATGCGGATGTGGCCTCATCCAGAAATAAGATATCCGGTTTATTGATAACGACTCTAATCAATGCCATTAACTGCTGCTCGCCAGGCGAACAGATTTGCTGCCAAGACTTAATCTCATTTAATTCAGTTTGAAATTTTGCTAAACCAAAACATCGGAGTAATTCTTTTAACTCACCATTCGTCACTGAATGTTGATTAGGATAGATAAGACTATCTTTCAATGTTCCTAATGGGAAAAACGTTTTTTGTGAAAGAAAAAAAGTCTTTTTATCTTTAGGAAAATAAATAGACCCTTCTGCAAAAGGCCAAATTCCAGCCAGTGCACGAATCAATGAACTTTTACCGATACCTGAGCGGCCTTTTATCAAGTAATTCTCGCTTAAATCTAAGCAGAGATTAATAGGACCTAACAATCTTTGTCCATCTGGTAGAAACAAGTTTAAATTTTTAAGCGTAATGTGATAACTATAGTTTTTTTCTTGAATGATGAGTTTGTTAGGTGATGCATTAGCCTGTTCGATAGCGTTATTTAACTCGGTTAAACGCACAATAATTGAATTCCAATCTGCTAATGAAGTATAAACCTGCATCAAAGTAGTAAATGAAGCAACCACACTACCAAATCCCATCGTAATTTGCGTTAATCCTCCAAACTGTATTTTTTTACTTAAAAAAAGTGGTATAGCAACCAGCGTTGCAATGGGAATGCTGGCTAAATTAAAACCCATAGCGAGAAAGGTTAAGTGTTTTTTTAAATGAATAATATCGATAAAATTATGATAAATTTTCTCAAACAAACCATTAAATTGACTGGCTTCTGACGTTTCTCCGCGTTGTAAAGCGATCTCATCTCTGGACTCACGAAATTTTATCAATGCAAAACGAAAGTTGGCGTTATAACGTTGCTGATGGTAATTATAGCTTATTAATTTTTTGCCAATGCGATTCGTTAGCCATATACCTAAACCGCCAAATAAACAAGCCGCCCAGAATAAATAACCCGGTATTAGAATATTAAGATGCCCTAACGGGATGTTAAAATGGCCGCCAGTTCGCCAAAGTATCATACCAAATGAAATAAAAAGCGTGAATGATTGCAAAACTTGAAACGTTATCCCTAAAGTCAATTGAGTGAATTGATCCATATCTTCACTGATACGTTGATCGGGGTTGTCTATTTTTTTATTTAAAAACTGAAAACGATAATAATTTTTATTCGCTAACCAATTGCGTAAAGTATTTTTTGTCAACCATTGGCGCCAACGTAAAGCAAGTAAACCATTCACATAAAATGCAAAACCATAGGCTAAAAGCATGAATGTAACAACCATGCCGGTTAACATTAAATTTTGCCAAATCAATGGTTTATTAAAATTTTGCAACGCATTAAAGACATTTTTACTGCAATAGCTTAACCATACATTACCTTCCACTGCGGCGAACGTAAAAAATAAATTTAAAAAAAGTAAGCAATAGGCGAATTTTTTCTCTTCAGATTGCCAATAAGGCTTCAGTAAGCGCCAAAAGCTCAGCCAGAATTGCTTATTAAATGTTAAATGCGAATTAGATTTCTTCATATTATTGGTGCTGCCAGATGCCCTTTTTTCTCATTAAGCCATACATCGAATGCGCAGCTGCTAGCACTAGCAGCTTACGGGAAAGCCATAGCTAAAGCTACTTAAAATGCGCAAAAAAAGAACATTTAAGTTTTAAAAGATATAAATTTATCTATAAATATAGATAATCTAGATTAGATTTAAATAGCCGAACCACTGATATAAAATAGCACTAATATCACTGCAATCAGCACCGTTCCCGGGGTGAGCTGTCGCCATTCTCCCGCACAGAGGCGACCTATTACCAGAGTACTAAATCCTAGCATAATACCCGTCACAATATTACAGGTTAATACAATAAAAGCCGCGCATAATAATCCCGATAAAGCATCGACAAAATCAGCAAAGTTTAGTTTGGATACATTACTTAGCATCAATAAACCTACATACATTAAAGCCGGCGCCGTAGCATAAGCGGGCACTAAATAAGCCAAAGGTGAAATAAATAACGTCAGCAAAAATAACAGCCCCACTATGGTTGCCGTCAAACCGGTTTTCCCGCCTACGGCTGTACCCGCAGCTGATTCTATGTACACCGCCGCCGGTGAAGCACCGATTAAACCCGCAAAAATACTGCTCACAGAATCTGCGGTTAAAGCTCTCGATTCATTTTTCATCGGTTGATTGGCCTGTAACAATTTGGCCTGACTGGCTACCGCATGTATCGTACCAGTAGCATCAAATACCGCGGTCATGACTAACGCTAAAACACTAGGTAATACGCTAAGATGCAAGGCTCCAATAATATCTAAATGCAAAAATAACCCTGCGGTTTTTGCGTTAAATAAATGCGGCACTGCAAACAATCCGTGATATTTAACCTGTGGATCGAGCCACAAACCCAACACCGAAATAAATAGGATCACCCATAGCACCGCCCCTGGAACACCTCTTCTTTCCAAACCAAAAATCATCGCCAACCCTAGCAACGTCATCAGTGCAGGAAAGGAAGTAAACATGCCTAAATGCAGCGGTAAGCCTTGCTGCGGATTTTTAATGATTAAACCAATGCTGGTGGCGGCAATCAATAATAAAAACAAACCTATCCCTATCCCAATACCACACGCCACACCCTGAGGTAAATTACGCAAAATCCAGGCACGTATTCCGGTTATCGAAATGAGTGTAAACAAAATCCCTAACCAAAACACCGCACCTAAAGCCACAGCAATACTCAGATGTTGAGTTAAGACGATACTGAAAGTCGTAAATGCGGTAAGCGAAACCGCACAACCTATCGCCATCGGTAAATTGGCCCATAATCCCATCAACAAAGAACCAAACGCCGCCACCAAACACGTGGTAATAAACGTCGCTAACGGCGGAAAACCCGCCAGCTTTAACATATTAGGGATGACGATCACAGAATATAGCATGGCCAAAAAAATAGTTAAGCCAGCCATCACTTCCCGCTGCACAGTACTACCACGTGCGTGAATATTAAAATATGTGTCTAGTAAGTTTTTCTTTGGCTTGATCATGTTTATCCTGCAAAAATAGAAGTCTCGCGAATAGAACCTACATGTCATTGCAAAGCGTGGCAAACCCTGCCATTGCGAACGTGTAAAATATTAACCGTCTGCGAGCACCGCAGGTGCGTGGCAATCCATGGATGGCCGCGGCCTCACTCACGTTTCGGCCTCGCCATGACGGTGATTTTTAATTCTACAATTGAATTCGTTACCTTTTTATAAAAAAAATTAACCCTCTAAATAACGGTAGATCACCGCTGCCGTATGGAAAGAACCAAAAACCAGCAGTCGATCATTTTTTTGTAACTGTCGATAAGCCTGTTGAAAAGCTCCATCAGGGGATGAAAACTCTAAAATGGTTTGGCTAACTTCAAGCTCTAATAATGCTTGTTTTAATTGTGTTGCTTTCGCGCCGTTTTGTTCAGCCAGATCACAGACATACCAATGATCCACATGATGCCTTAAAGGGCGCAAGGTATTACTAATATCTTTAGTAGCCAACATACCCGCTACGGCATAGGTATTTCCTAAACAAGGAGTATTCGCCAAACGTTTTGATAAACATTCCCCACCGGCAGGATTATGTGCGACATCAATAATAATTTGGCGGGCATTTTTTTCAATGATTTGAAAGCGACCGGGTATAAAAACCCGCTTTAAACCTTCTTGTATGGCCAGGGGTGTAATAATAAAATACTCGCCGAGTAATTCGACAGCTTGCAAAACTGTCGCAGCATTCTGTAAATCGATGTTGGGTAAAGGTAAATCACGCAGAGTCAGTTGTTGACTGATCCACGACCAGGATTGTCCCTGCATTTTATAATCAAATTCTATGCCTTGCCGATATAAGGGACTGGCTAAAGATTGGGCGGTGTTGAGGATAGATTGCGGCGGCTCAAAGTCGCCACACACACACGGTCGATTCGGACGCATGATGCCGGCTTTTTCAAAACCAATTTTTTCACGCGTATCACCCAGCCAATCCATATGATCTAAATCTATCATGCTGATAATAGCTAGATCCGCATCCACACAATTGACGGCATCCAAACGACCACCTAAACCTATTTCTAAAATAATTGCGTCTAATGCGGCTTGTTTGAAATAACATAAAGCAGCTAAGGTTCCAAACTCAAAATAAGTCAACAAAATATCACCGCGGGTTTTTTCAATATCTAGAAAAACGCGGCATAAGTCTTGATCGCTAATGCACTGCCCGGCAATTTGGATACGTTCCTGATAACGAATAAGATGCGGTGAAGTATAGGTACCGACTCGGTAACCGGCTGCACTTAAAATAGCGGCAGTCAAAGCAACATTAGAGCCTTTACCATTCGTTCCAGCAACCATCACCACCGGACAATTAAAGTTTAATACTGCTAAGCGCTCTGCAACGTGTGAAATGCGTTTTAAACCTAGATCAATACTGCTAGGATGACAAGCCTCAATGTACGCTAACCAATCGGATAATGTTCGAGAATCTAAGCTTAATTCATTAGAGATCGTCATTGGCAATGGCTGTGAGTGAATAACGTCCTTGATTCGCTGCCATCAATTTATTTAATAACGAAGCAATTTTATCTTTTAATTCCCTTCTGTCGACGATCATATCGATGGCGCCATGCGCTAACAAAAATTCACTACGCTGAAAGCCTTCGGGTAATACTTGACGTACGGTTTGTTCAATAACCCGCGGGCCGGCAAAGCCGATTAAAGCTTTAGGTTCTGCAATAATAACATCACCGAGATTTGCAAAGCTTGCCGATACACCACCCATGGTCGGATCGGTTAACACAGAAATGAACGGCAATCCTTTCTGCTTAAGCTTAGCCAGAACGGCACTGGTTTTTGCCATCTGCATTAATGAAAATAAACCTTCCTGCATCCGCGCTCCACCACTCGCCGAGATACAGATAAAAGGAATATCTTCTTCTATCGCCCTTAATACACCTTGCACAAAACGTTCGCCTACTGCAGCGCCCATCGATCCACCCATAAAATCGAACTCAAACGCCGCGCAAACAACGGCCCTATCCTTTAATTTTCCTTGCATGACTAACAAGGCTTCTTTTTCACCGGTTTTTTTCATGGCCGATTGCAAGCGATCTTTATATTTAAATTGATCTTTAAATTTGAGTCTATCCATTGCTTCTATTTGACTGCCTATTTCTTGCCCGGTTTCAGGATCTAAAAGTTGCGCTAAACGTTTACGCGCTTTAACCCGATGATGATGATTACAGGTGGGACAAACCATCAGATTTCGTTCAAATTCCGCACGATATAAGACTGCGCCGCAGGAATCACATTTAATCCAACTATTTTCAGGAACACCCGTGGTATTGCGAACCACGGTCTGAATTCCTTTAATGACTTTTTTTAACCAACTCATAAGTTTCCTATTAACCCCTCACCCGCTAATTAAATCTTTTCTTCTTAAACCTTTAGTATATACCGTTCAACTATGCACAGTACAAAAATTAAAAAGCCCGTCATGGCGAGGCCGAAACGTCAGTAAGGCCGTGGCCATCCATGGATTGCCACGCACCTATGGTGCTCGCAATGACGATTAATTGATAATGCGCCTCAACCACCAATTTTCAACAATTCCCAATAATGTTGATAAATACTTTCTGCGGCCCCAACATCAACTTGTACCACACTACGCTGTAAGGTCTTTTTATCAGGATAAATCATGGAATTATTCAAGATGGCCTTCGGCATTAGTTTATACGCAGCAAGATTAGGTGTCGGATAGCCGGTCGCCAAACTCATTTTTTTAGCAATATCCGGTCTTAATATAAAATTGATAAAAATATAAGCATTATTGACATGGGATGCGCCGATTGGAATCGCCATACTATCGATAGAAATCACAAAGCCTTCTTTAGGATAAATAAAACGTAACGCAGGATTTTCTTGTGCCGCTTGATAAATATCACCATTCCAAGCCATACCGACACTTAAGTCTTCATCAATGAAAAGTGATTTTACCCCATCGTTATTAAACAAGCGTACATTCGGCATTAATTGCCTTAATTTGAGATAGGCCAAACGTATATGCTCCGGATCGATGTCATTCGGTGAATAACCTAACACCATCAATGCCATGGAAAACACTTCATGCACATCGTCTAATAAAAGTAATTGTTTACGGTAACGCGGATTCCAAAAGTCTGCCCAGGCTTGTAATTGTTGTGCGGAATGAATCTTGCTATTAACAACGATACCGGTTGAAGTCCAAAAATACGGAATACTATAACGATTATCTGGATCATAGGATTTATTCAGTAACGCCGGATTTAGATTTTTAAAATTCGGTAAACGAGATTTATCCAATGCTTGTAACATGCCTTGTTGGCGCATGCGATCGACAAAATAAGTCGATGGCACGATAACATCATAGCCGGTATGCGGATTCGCTTTAAGCTTCGCATACAAAGTCTCATTACTGTCATAAGTCGTATAATTGACTTTGATTCCAGTCTCTTGAGTAAACTCTTTTAATACATCGCCGGAGATATAGCTCGACCAGTTATAAATATTAACGATATTTTCTTCTGCAATCGCAGGTCTAGCAAGAAAAAACAACCCCAAGATTAAGAAGCAAACCAGACGCATAATTATTGTTTGACCTTTTTAGGTAAGACGAGTTGGAAGGCCACCACGATAAATAAGGTAATCGCAAACATCACTGAACACAGCGCGTTCAATTCCGGTTTTAATCCTATGCGCACTAAGGAATAAATATATAAGGGTAAAATTTGAAAATCGGGACCGGTGACAAAAAAACTAATGATCACATCATCGAGTGATAAGGTAAAACTTAATAACCAACCTGCTAAAATAGCCGGCCATAACATAGGAATAATAATCCGCCGAAAACTCATAAAGTCATTCGCACCTAAATCACGCGCGGCTTCAAAAATATTTTTATCTAAACCAGTCAAGCGACTATAAACCGTGACCGCCACAAAAGGAATACAAAAAGTAATATGCGATAATAACAATGACCAAAAACCTAAACGCATGTTCAGTAAAAAAAATAGGATCAACAATGAAATCCCCATGACGATATCCGGCGAGACTATCAATACAAACAATAAACCATGCAGTAAATGCTTACCAAAGAATCGATAACGATACAGACAGGTTGCCGCAATCGTACCTATCAAGGTTGCAAAACTTGCCGCTAACACGCCCACTTCTAATGAATGCAACGCGACAACCGCAAGATTGCTATCATCACCTAATTGTTTATACCAATCTAAAGTAAATCCATGCCAAAGCAATGAGTAGGTTGAATTATTAAAAGAATAAATAATCAACAAAATGATAGGAAAATAAAAAAAGCAGTAGATCACTGCCAAATAACTAAATCTCGCCAATCGGTTCATCGTAATATTGTCCAATTTTATTGGCACGTCGATAGAGTAACAACAGTACACCCATTGCTAACGTCAGCACCATACTCACCGCAGAACCCAAAGGCCAATTATGCGCGGATAAAAATTCATTTTGAATAAGGTTCCCCACCAACAAGGATTTTGCTCCGCCCAAAATATCCGGAATATAAAACATACTCATCGCTGGCAAGAACACCAAAATGATGCCGCCCATAATACCCGGCAGCGTTAAGGGTAAAATCACGCGCGTCAAAATAGTTAGGCTATTTGCTCCCAAATCACGCGCTGCATCAATAAATTGTGTATCTAATTTTTCGATATTGGCATACAAAGGCAAAATCATAAATGGCAATAAGCTGTATACCAAACCAATAATCACTGCGGTAGTGGTATATAAAATGGTTAACGGGTGGTGAATGATGCCGAGTGAAAGTAGTAAGGTGTTTAACAAACCTTTTGCTTTTAATATTGAGATAATCGCATAAGTACGGATTAAGGAACTGGTCCAAAAAGGAATGATCACTAAAAATAATAATAAACTCTTATATCTAGAATCGAGTCGCGCTAACAGATAAGCAAACGGATAACTTAGTATTAAGCAAATTAAACTACACAGTCCGGCTACACAAAATGAATGCCAAAATACCTTAAAATAAATAGGATTTAATAAAGCTTGATAATTTTGCAGTGAAAATTTCCAACGAATAAGATTGGCCGGATCATTTTCCAGTAAACTTATTATCAATACCAGTAGCGTCGGCAGTAAAGCAAATACAGACAACCACAGCCAAATGATACCTATGGTACTTCCTTTAAAGAGGCGATCAACTTTCATCAGGTAAAATTACCTCCCATCCCGGAATCCAGTGCACCCACACCGACTCTCCACTATGGAAATCTAATTTTTCATCGTCTTCATTGAAAAATTGTGTGGCGGCCAATAAATTTTGACTTTCCAAACGCACCATCAGATCCACGGTAGAACCTTTGTAAATCACTTGTTCAACCACACCCGGAAACATTTGCGACGTATCGGTGACTTCAGCCGGCGACCAAACCTCTAGATCTTCGGGCCTGACTAAAGTATAGACCTTTTGACTCTTGGAAAAATGGCGTCGATTTTTTAACGTAAACTCTTTACCTTCAATCACCGCATGAAACACATGTTCATCGGCAGAAATAATTTGTGTTTCGAAAATATTTACCTCACCTATGAAACGTGCCACACGTAAACTATGTGGTTCTTCGTACACTTCTCGCGGCGTACCGATTTGTTCGATACGTCCTTCATGCATCACCACCACGCGATCCGACATCGACAAGGCCTCTTCTTGATCATGCGTCACAAAGATAAACGTAATGCCCAATTGGGTTTGTAGCTGCTTTAACTCCAGCTGCATGGTTTTGCGCAAGCGATAGTCTAAAGAACTTAACGGCTCGTCCAATAAAAGAATGCTGGGTTTATTCACTACAGCCCTGGCAATGGCTACACGTTGCTGTTGTCCGCCACTTAATTGTTCGGGTTTACGCGCACTTAAGTGTGCCAACTTCACCATATTTAAAGCTTCATCAACCTGTTGCTTAATCTCTGCTTTCGATAATCCACCTTTGCAACGCAAACCGAAAGCAATATTGTCAAAAACATTCAGATGAGGAAATAAAGCATAACTTTGAAAAACGGTATTTACGTGACGTTCTTGCGGCGTTAAGCCTTTAACATTAACACCATTAATGCAGATGACGCCACCATCAGGTTGTTCAAAACCCGAGATCAAACGCAACAACGTGGTCTTTCCGCAACCGCTAGGCCCCAGCAAGGTCAAAAATTCGCCATGCCTCACCTCGAAGTTAATATCTTCTAAAACATCTTCGTCATCGAAGCGTTTAGTAACTCCTTTGAGTTCAAGAACATTCCCATTCATTACACAGGTAACCCCACTTTCATGATGGATAGTAAAATTGAAAGGGATTATGCAATAGAGCTTCAGTAAAACCAAGTATTTTATATCTCGTCATTGCGAGCGCCAAAGGCGCGCGGCAATCCAGATAAAATAACTCCGGTCCCTTAAATCATTTTGAAAAAATCATTTACTGTTTGAGGCAATGAAAAGTTTTCTGGATAAACTACTTGGGATAAGTATAAACCATTCGGTGTAGCCGTCACATCAGCAGCACGACGGTCTTGCGCTAATAACACTTCTTTAGCCCAAGTGATAGGTTTTTTACCCGCGCCTATCGACATTAATACCGCACTGATATTGCGTACCATATGATGCAAAAAAGCATTGGCTTGAATATCGATGGTAACATAGCATTTTTCACGCGTGACTTTAATAAACTGCACCTCGCGTCGTGCATGCTTGGCTTGACAACTAGCTGCGCGAAATGAACTAAAATCATGGACGCCGATAAGAGTCTGCGCAGCGGACTGCATATCACTTTCATTTAAGGGATAATAACAATGACTGGTATATTGATTCCATAGTGCACTTTTTAAGCGCTGATTATAAATAATATACTGATAACGCCGTGCTAATGCAGAAAATCGCGCATGAAAAGTACACTCCACCCCCTTCACCCAATTAACCCGAATATCTGCGGGTAAATGACTGTTGCAACCTAATAACCACGCCTGTTGGGATCGCTGCGCTAGTGTATCAAAATGCACCACTTGACCTAAGGCATGCACACCTTTATCGGTGCGTCCGGCACAGCTAAGCACAATCGGATGATCCGCAACATGACTAATAGCTTGTTCTAAATAGGTTTGTATGCACGACAATCCCGTTTGCGATTGCCAGCCGTGGTAGGCGCTACCTTGATAAGAAACCCCTAATGCAATTCTCATAAGCTTGATCGTCTGCTTAATATTATTCTTGCTCGACATTACTAGTACGTAAAATATCACTCGTCATTGCGAGCACCGCAGGTGCGGCAATGCATGGATGCCACGCTCATTCCATTCGCTCGCCGTGACGTTGAGTTTTATATTCATGCATTTAATTCTTTAAACCTTGTTTTTGGTTGGATTAGTCGCTGCAGAAATCATGGCTTTAAATTGCTGTAAGCGGGCTTGAGCCGCTTCTGCGGCCTTCGAATCAGGATATTGTTGAATTATTTTTTCAAACGTTTCCATCGCCATTTGCTTATCGCCCTTAGCAAAATAAGCTAAGCCACATTGCAACATAGCATCAGGAACTCGTGCATCTTGGCTATAACGCGTAATAAAACGTTTAAAGAAGTTAATCGCGGGATCGGCTTGACCTTGTAACAAGTACAACTGACCTAAAAAATAATCGGCATTCGCCACATTCAGATCATTCGGAAATTTTTTATTGAAAGTCTCAAAGGCTTCTATCGCTTCGTTGTATTGTTTGGTTTTTAGCAATTGAAATGCAGCCTGATAAGCACGCTCTGCCGCCGGTGTAGGCGCGGCATTAGGCATCATTGACTTTCGGTCAGGAGACACTTCTTTCTTAGAACTACTCAGATCAACCAGTGGACGCGGACCCAAGCGGCTATTAACCGGCAGTGTTGAAACAGCGGCCGATTTTCCAGTATAAGCCGCCGTCGGATTACTTCGTGGAGCCAAGCGTTTTTCCAAAGCTAAATATTGATTACGTACTTGCTCTTCTAATACTTTGATCGCATGTTGTTGTGATTCAATTTTGCCCTGTAAAGTTTGTAATTGTTGTTGTAAATCATCGATTTGCACCAACAAAGGATTCAGATTAGCGATTTGTCGCTCTAAAATCGTGACGCGCTGTTCCAACGAAAAAGAAGCTGAATTACTCGGCACCGCTGGCGGACTTGGCGCGGCTGGACTGGGTTCGGAATTAGGTAGCGTATTATTCGACTGACTCGGTGCATTCGCTGGGCTTGAAGGTGTAGTAGCAGTAGATGATGTCGCTGGCGCGTCATCGTCATCATCATAGGCATCAACGACGGGTGCAAGTGCATACGCGAGTGAGCTTATTAATAAGCTCACACAGCATAAGCTAATCTTAATCGACCTCACTAGGCTCGAATTTATTCTTTCAGGTAAAATCGAGTCTCTATTTTGCAACGTGAGTACTCTATCTAAAGATAAATTCGATCGCATAGTTAATTCCTAATATTACATCTTATCGGTGATGACCGGAGTTTGATACTGTAAATCAGCGCGACGGTTTTTTGCATAATCTGCTTCGCTATGACCAAACGCAACCGGTTTTTCCGCGCCATAACTAACCGTTAAGATTTGCTTGTCATTTACGCCATTCGCGATCAAAAACTGTTGTACACTTAAGGCGCGGCGTCGGCCTAACGCAATATTATATTCGCGACTGCCTCTTTCGTCGGTATTACCCGTTATCAATATTTTAGCTTGTGGATGGCTAATTAGGTAATGCGCCTGTACTTGTAGCGAAGGTTTATCTTCTTCACGGACGATACTTTTATCAAAATCAAAATAATAGATTTGATCACCTACTTGCATAGGATGCGTGCTCTCATCGCCAGCAAAACTTCCGACATCACCGGCTCCCTGTGTCAACGCGCTATCTGCATGCATGGGATTGGCCGTCACATCACCTAATTCACTCTTATCGGCCGTGGAACAAGCGCCCAAACTAACACAGGCTGCAGTCATCACACTTATTTTGAACAATTTTTTTATTAACATAGACTATCCTCTAAAATAGTTAACTCGATAAAAAAGGCGACCAGACCGGATCTTGTACATCACCTTCAGGTGTGGGTAAGCGCAAATTAATTCTTCCATCGACAGAAGCCATGCCTAACAACCCATGTTCACCGGGTTTTGATTCATATAAAACCATTTGTCCATTCGGCGCAAAACTAGGTGAAGCGTCAAAACCTGAATGCGTAACGCTTAATAAGGTATCGTCGTCTAAATCTTGCACGGCTATATTATACATTCCTTGTTCTCGATTGAGTACCACTATCATTTTTCCATCCGGCGAAAAAGAGGCACGCGCATTGTAACTGCCGTCAAACGTAATACGTTGTAAACGTTTACTGCGCAAATCCATTTGATAAATTTGCGGACCGCCGCCTCTATCCGATGTGAACAACAATGATTTCCCATTCGCTGACCAAGTCGGTTCGGTATCAATGGAAAATCCAAAACTCACTTGATGTAAATCTTTACTGGCTAAATCCATTAAATAAATTTTCGGTGTCGCCGAGTTTCTAGATAAGGCTAAGGCCAAGGTTTTATCATCCGGAGACCAAGCCGGTGCACCATTAATACCGGGATAATCACTAATCAATTGGCGTTGCCCATTGGCAATAGTTTGAATATAGATACGCGGCATGATTTTTTCAAAAGAAACATAAGCAATGCGTTTACCATCATGCGACCATGCAGGAGACATAATCGGTTGCGTCGAAGTTAATAACGGTTTGGCATTATGCCCATCCATATCCGCCACTTGCAGACTATAAACACGATGATTATTCTGGCGTGTCACTAACACATAAGCGATATGCGTAGAAAAAACACCGTGAACACCGGTTAATTTTTCATAAATCAGATCGCTTATATGATGCGCTAAAGCGCGCAATTGTGAATATTTCGCGGTAAATTCGCGTTGTGCTAACATTTGCTTACGGCCTTGTGCAACCTGCACTAAATCCATATGCACTCGATATTGTCCCTGCCCTAATGGCGTTATTTTTCCCATAATGACATCGTCAATATGATGCGCACGCCAATAAGATACTGACACTTTATCGCTGCTAGACGCTTGGGTTTTGGCCCATAAGACTTTAAATTGACCGCTATGCGTTAAATCTGACTCAATCACGCGACTCATATCATTTTCGGGCGAAAAACTCTCAGTGCTCACAAAAGGCACCATCGCAACGGGTAATTGATTGGCCACTCCTTGTGTTAACTCAAGATTCAGCGCTGCCGAGGCGTAACTGCTAAACCATAAACTACTAAATGAGAAAAGATTGAACAGTATCCATATCAATTTTTTCGTGGTACGACACGACTTTTTTAAGCACAAGCCCTTCATTTGTTATTCTCCGTTTACTTTATTTTTAGATAATACCCACATTCTTTGCAAAACAGGATGGTAAAATGCACCGATCACATGCAACGTAAATGACGCGATCAATAAATAAGCTAATATTTCATGTGCCTTTGCAAAAAAGTTTGACCAAAGCTGATTATCGGCTAAGGGTGACACGCTAAAAATACCATAAAAACTAATCGGATGATTCCCGAGTGTCGACATAAAAAATCCGGTTAATGGCATCGCCAACATTAATAGATACAATGCGGTAATATTAAATTGGGCTAACTGTCGCTGCCAGAAAGGAATCGATGGCGGTAATTTCGGTGTCTTATTCATAAAACGCCAGATCAGTCTTAAGATCACTAGGCCTAATATAAACAAACCGGTGGCTTTATGTAGATTAAATAAACCATCGCTAAAGTGCGAGGCCGGGATATTGATCATGGTATAGGCAACGATAAACATACCGAAAATCAGCAGTGCCATCAACCAGTGAAAGGATTTAGCAATAAAACCATACACCGTTGCCGAATTTTTTAACATCATAATAGGACTCAATGTTAGAAAATTGAGGATATGGCTCGCCGATTTCAGCATAAACGAGCCATTAATTGATAATGTAGTTGAATTAGCGGCCAATACCAATAACTAATCTATTATTTTAAGGACTAACTTTGCTTGCTAAGCGTACATCTTGTTGCATATCGGGTGTAACCGCATCATTCTTAACGCTAGCTGGGTGAGTAAACACATGATATTGAATTTTACGTTCTTCTGGCAAATGGTTTCCTTCAGAAGCAAACTCACTGGTTTTTTTGTCTGCTAATTCCTTTTTGTCTTCATCACAACGTGTGTTTAATTCAGCAGATTTTTCTTCCTGGGTGTTCTGAGTAGCGTCAACAAGCTCGTTCGTGATTGATTTGCTGGCAAAGTGCGCAAATCCTGTTAACACCCCCGATACAGCGCAGGCTACAACTAAAGGCGAGGCTATAAGCGTAGCGGCAATCATAACCAGATTTGCGGCCAGTAGCGCACAGAAATTTTTTCCAAAACCTTTTCCCGATAAGCCTACAATCCACGGTCCTATTGCAAGCACTGAGAAAAGTGCTAACGCAAACAATGTTGGTACCGACATTGGAAACAATAGCATAGCAGTCAAGGAAATGCCGAAAACTCCTAGGGCTACCAGTGAATTAATGATCTGGGAGTGCTTCTCAACAAAACTTTTTTGTACGCGCATAGGTTTAACTCTTTTAGTCGTTATTATTCGAATAAGTGAACTTTATCATATTTATAAAAGTCTGCTTAGTTTTTATATTGGGGTAATGCCTATTTATGCAATAACAAGTAAACATTCAGCTCAGTTATTTTTTTCACATTAGAAAAATATCTTTATAAAAGATATTCAATAAATTTTATTTTTTAATTCTAAGAATTTATAGATGGTAAATTTTTATTTATTCAAAAAATTACTTATAAAAATATTCTTTCATTAACCATCATGATCATTTTTAAAAATTTTATGTTACAATAAAATTTAAATTAATAATTTATTTATCAATAAAAATAGGAGATATTTATGCCAAATAATGGAATTAGCGGAGCAAATACTAATAAAACTACGAACTATAGAATAGAAAAACCTAAATTTCTTGTAGTAACTAACTCAGTATCACCTACTCCAGAACAAGCTATATTAGCTCTTTATAGAGATGGTAATAGCGCAAGTGTACATTATTTTATTCGTAAAGAGGGTAAACAAGATCAATTTCACTTAGAAGACAACCAAGCTTTTACTTGTGGCCAAAGCAAGTTTAGAGAAGAAGTATCCTTAAATAAAACCGCCATTAGCGTCATGTTTATTAATAATGGAAACGAAAGTTATACGCAAGAACAAAAAGATAAATTTAAAGCTTATTTAGAAGACTTTAAAAAAAGAAATCCAGCAATCGATCTAAAAATAAATCTTTTAGGTTTAGGTGAAGTAGCAACATTAACAAAAGCAGACGTACCCGAAGGAGAAGGAAAAATATTTCCGCGTCATGAAGCACCCGGGAAATTATTTTTTTGGGATGAGCTCGCTGAACTTGGCTTTGGATTATTTATTCCGACCACGCCAGAACAAAAAGGCGAGAGTTGGGTATCACCTGCAAGTTCTGAATTAGAAATTAAAGCTTTACAAGAAAATTTACAAAATTATGGCTATGCTCTAGAAACCAGTGGAAAGTACGATAACGCAACCAAAGCCTGGGTCACTCGCTTTAACCAACGTTATGTTCCGGATCCTACTCAAGCTATCGATGCGAGCATTTGGAGTAAAGCGAGTCAGATAAGTCTCGACCATATACAACAATATAATAATGAAAAAAACATTGCCGCTACACAGACTGCTATTTTGCCAAGCAGTTTATTTAATAAACCTACTGCTCCAGAGGCTGATACCGATGAAGTTACCCAGCAAACTGCTACCTTAAGTATGAAATAATTCGTATTTAATGAATTATCGCCATCATGATTAACCCTATCCTGATGGCAGTAATTTATAATGATAAGTTTTGATTTTAATTGATACGTCGACAATAGGTTTCTTTGATACCACATGCGACAAATATGGCCAACACTAAACTTCCTAGCAAAATAAATAAAGCCGAACGAAAATCACTATTAGAATAATACGGTAAACCTTGTATGGTTAGGCCGTCCCAATTTTTTTGCAACAACCAACCTATCAATGGCTGAAATCCAGCGCCAATAATCACCGATGCCATATTCGCGAATGCCACCGACGTGCCAGCCACCGATTGCGGATTTATTTCTGACGCCACGGCATAAGACGTCGCAACGCCGGTATTAGCAAATCCATATAAAAATAACAAACTAAATAAAATACCCAACGGTAAACCAGGCACTAAAATAACCAAACTGGCAAATAGTAAACTAAAACTTGCCGATAAAATGATAATAATTTTGCGTCGTTGAATTTTATCCGAAATCCATCCGATTAAAGGTCCACCGATGGTCCAACCGATAAAGATCAAACCGATCCCCATCGCAGCGACTTCGTTACTTAACTCATAGGTTTGACGAAAAAATTTAACGCCCCACAATTCGGCTAAGGCGGCCGTGGGTGCATATAATAAGCCGGCCAGCAAAGCATTCCACCAGCTCTGTGGATTGCGTAATACAAGCATTAAACCTGACCACGGCGATTGTGCTAAAGTTTTTTTAGCTTTCGCTTGTGTAGCCGGTAAGATCGGATCGCGAACTAGCAGCGCCACCATCACCGACAGTAAAATCATTAACCCGGCGATAAAAACCAAAGCGTTGCGCCAACCGAAATTGTCGACTAAATAAGCCATTGGCATTTGACCCATTGCAGCACCTAACATGCCTAGAGCTTGTGTTAAACCGGCTAACAATCCAAATTTTTGCGCCGGAAACCACACCGCGGCTACTTTCAATGCACTGACAAAAGCAAAGGCTGCACCAAAACCCATCATTAAGCGCGCAAACGCAGCAATTTCTAGATGCGTGGTACTTGCAAAAATCAGACAAGAGACACCACAAAGAAAGATCATGCTGGTCAATAACCAACGTAAACTAAACCTATCGACGAGAACACCGACCGGAAGTTGCATACCGACATAGGTGTAATAAAAAAAAGCCGATAAACTTCCCAATGCTAAGGCTTGCACTTTAAAATCGTGCATCAACGAATCGACCATCACACCCGGCGCTACTCTGGCAAAATACTCAATAAAAAACGCACTCGCCGCCAGACCCCAAACTAACCAAGGATAATACGGGTGTTGCAAACATCTGTTGATAAAACTGTTATTCGACATTTTAGGTAATCCAAAACTTAAGTGACTGAAACTGATAAGCAAGTTCCTTACCCTGCAAAACTATGCAAACACGTCCCTATAGGCTGATTTAAGCCTAGTATTCCCTTACTTCAGGATTTTTAAATATCCTACATAGTAAACAGTGCAAAAAAATTTGTCTATGTCGATGTTTATAGGTTTGTTTATTTTCAATACTCGATGATCCTGATAGGATGAGCTTGCTACATCTTGCAGATGTGCTTGCGATGCTGCATGAATAATAATAGGTTTCGTTACCGAGAGGATTGTGTTGATTTATGAATAAATACATTAAATATTGGCTATTCTTATTTACTTTCTCCCTACAAATTCCAGCGTATGCCTATAACGATGAAAAAATAAACGCTTTAGCGCATACCTTCATGCAAGAAAATCAAGTTCCAGGCTTGTCGATGGCGGTCATCGACCACGATAAAATCCATTTTTATAATCTCGGCTGGGCCGACCCCGTAAAAAAAATCCCTACGCGTAATCAGACTATCTATACCATAGGTTCTTTTACTAAAACCTTTACCGCCGCACTCGCCGCTCGCGCGATGCTAGAGAAAAAATTAAATTTAAACGATGCCTTTATTAACTATTTCCCTGAATTAAAAAACAACACAAATTTAAATAAAATCACCATTAATGAATTACTCACACATGTTTCTGGTTTTCCTTTTGATTTTCAGCCACGGCCAAAAAACTATTCCGAGCTCATCAATGATTTACAACGGTTTAAATTAACACGAGCGCCTGGTAGTGAATACAGCTATTCAAATGCCGGGATCGGTATCGCAGGATATATATTACAAAGTATTTATCAACAACCCTATCAAGCAATTTTAGCGGCCAAAGTTTTAGTCCCCTTGAATATGCATTCAACCTATTTGCAGGTACCCGCAGAAAAAGAAAAGAATCTTGCTGTCGGTCATGATCCGCATAACAATGTAATTGCTTACAATAAAAACATTGAAACATGGTTTGCAGCCGCCTCACTGAAATCAACTATTTCTGACATGGCTAATTATTTATTTGCCCAAATCCATGCAAATACTCTCCGTGATACAAAACTAGGTAAAACGTTAATTTTGGTCCATCAAAATAGAGTTTGCTTCGCTGATAAGCGATGCTGTGAACAACTGTCATGGCAAGCACATCCTCTATCCGTATTAAAAACTTCAATAGGTGACACTTATTTTATTCACTTCGATAAAGAAGGTTTTCCACTCTTTAATACAAAAAAAATAATGAGTGGTAACACTTTAGTCGGCAGTAAAATTTTTATTGATAAAACCGGATCCGGTTATGGTATGTCCAGTTACATGGCCTATATTCCTGAACAAAAAATTGGCATTGTTATTTTGACGAATAAATTCTTAGGTAACGAAAGAATTAAATTGGGACGTGATATTTTACTCAGCCTATCAACTAGCTAGTCATGGCGAGTTAAAAAAATTGATCGTCATGGCAAGCGCCGCGGGCGCGCGGCAATCCATGAATATGAAACTTGGATAGCCACACGCATTACATACGCTCGTCATAACGCTATTTTTTAATGCACCAGGGTAACAAATGGTTTACCTGGCTGTAATGCCCAAGTAGCAAGAATTTTAGCGCCCTTAGGTCCTGCTTTAGTCCAGTGTACCAGATTAGGTAAATTTTGGTAGCTATCTCCCGCTTTGTAGGTTTTTGCCGCTTGTCCCTCCACCATAAACACCACTTCACCTTCCAGTACATAACATAATTCAGGCCCGGTTTGTTTTTGTGCGGCCTTAATCGCATTCGGGGCAAACTCAGCGATACCCATACCCATTTGATAAGACGATTGCGGAACATTAATTCTTTGTAAAACATGCGTTTGTGGTATCGATTCGGCAAAAGCCACACTCGCTAGCATACAACCGAGACCTACCCGTGCGCTTAATAGCAAAAAGGAAAAAGTTTTAAACATATAACCTCAATTAAATTTTAAAAATAAAAAAAAATTTATTAACTAATAAAAAATTTTATATAGAAAAAGGACATGTCTATTTAAATGTAAATACACTATAATAGTGTCCCCTTTCAGCTTATCAATGTTTTGGCTGCCCTACTAGCAATAACAAGGAGTTATTATGCCCTTTCCTACAGAAATACAAAATGCTTTACGCGTCTATGATCTCAACAAAGGTATCTGGCGACGCTTATTCCGTCGCGATCAAGCGGCGATACGCGCTTTACGCAAACTAAGCGATACTGAACAAACCAATCTGTTAAAAATTTATCAATGCTTTATTGAAAACTTACCTAAAGTTACACAAGAATCGTATAAAGTTTATCTAGCCGTCACTTATTTGAACCCTACGATTCCTGAGATGATGAATGAACTGTATAACGCTAAACTCTTAAAACATATTGATGTTGATAGTTTAAACCATTTAGGTAACCCTCAATTCGAAAATCTCACTTCGATATTAAAAAAACTCAGCGAGGCGCAACTGCTCACACAAGAGAATTTAGATCGCATCGCCATCTATTATGAAGCGCCTGAAAAGCTAAGCATTATTGACTATGCAGTCGAATCACTCGCGATGGCTAATCGATTAAAACAAGAAGACTTTACTGAACTTTCTACGCTGTTGTATGAACTACATAATAATCAATGCTTAACCCCAGAAAATTCCAACCACATAGTAAATTTATACCCAAATTACATTCGCATACTGACCCATTTAGTCAAAAGCCTGCGTTCACACGACCTTTTCACACAGAATAATCTTGATAATATTCAAAAGCTTTTTCAAAAACCGGATTATCTAGCTATCCTGGCCAACGCAGTGGATATACTTACAGATAATGGTTGCTTAAACCAGGTAAATTTAGATAGTATTTACCAAAAACCTGAAGCTGCAGTAAATATTGCCTCTACTTTAATTCTTTTAGACCAATCAGAATTATTGACAAACGATAATCGTAGCAAACTTATGGATGCAAAAAACCAATTTCTACTGAGCAATGAAGCTTATTCTTTGGTATGGCGTCCGCTTGAGATGAGTTTACCCTCACTCGCTACTATGAATGAAAAACAATCACTATTTGACCACATCATTGAACTCGCTCAGCAAGAAGATCCAGCAGAAAAAATCAAAAATTATATTCGTGAATCAAATCCAGAATCCTATAGACGTAGAGCATATAGTAACGATAAATATAATACTGCTCCACCACCCAGTAGACGCCATGATCCGGATAGCTTTCCAGAATATAATCAACTCTCTAGACAGCCCACGATATGAATCCTGTTAATCTGAACTAATAAAAAAAGCATACTGTTTAAACACAGTATGCTTTTCTATCTTCAGTTTTCAATATTTTATACTTTTAGTTTCGGAATTCCCCCTACAATAACAGGTTTGTTTTGCTCTAGAGCAGATAAATCTGTTTGAAAAGGTCGTAATGTTTTATCAAACATCATTGAAGTAGGTCTACTTTCACTGGAATCTTGAATTAAGGATAAAGATCTATTTGGACGTTCAATAAACTCTTTAGCCGCCGTTAAATAGTCGTTACATAAAACGTCTAATAAATTTTCCCATTTTTCGGAAGATTTATCGTTAGTTTGAGATGGAACTATATTATTTATCTCTTTGTTGTATGCTTGTATTTCAGCAAATTTTTTCTCATATTCTGTGGGCTTCTTTTCATCATGGCTTAAAGTGACTGAATTTTTAGGATCTACAGATTTAAGTTTAACACCAGCAAGATCGTTTGGATTAATGACAAAAACAGGTGAACCCTTTTCTTTTTTATCCATTGGAGCAGGCTTCTTTTCAACTTTATTTTTAGCAACTGGTTTTAGTTGAGCTTCTTGGATTTGTTGAAGGAAAGAACCCTTATTGACAATTTGCTCAGGTGCCTTTTCATAAATTACTGGTGGCATTGGCACTGAAGAATTGCTTGATGTATGTACTTTCACTGTTTGATTTATATTTTCAGATTGAGCCAAAAGGATGGTTTGTTCTTCATACATAGCAATCATTTTATTAAAACTGTTGATTTCTTCAGGCGTTTCTTTTTCTTTTTGAGAAAGTTTTTCAATCGCACGCATAAGAGGTAATAATTTTTTTAGTTTTACTATCTTTTCTTCATAATCTTTTATCACTCCTTCAACATTAGGAATCTCTCGGCAAATTTCTTTTAAAATTCTTTGTTGTTCTTGTTTAAAACTAGCAGTGTGCTTTAACATGATCGACCTTAAGCTGAGTTTAAGAATGATCGAGTATAATTTTAGATCCTTAAGATAAACTTAATAATTGTTTATATTTATTATCTAAACTGTAATGAATAACAATTTATTTATCGAATCGAGATGTTTTTTTATATTTCCCAGAATAAAGTAGAGTTTCCCCTATTTATTCTGAAAAATAATCCTATTTTCTAATCAAAATAGAAAACCATGATTCCTATTGAGGACGAAAGGATGAAACTGAAGCACTGGCATCATCAGCTTGTTCTGATTTTACCGGTACTGTATATAAGCTTGAGCAGAATGACGCTCTCGATACAACTGGGCTGTTTTGTTTTTCAGTCTGCAATTTCTTAAAAATAGGTAAGAGATAGTCATGCTCACTGATAAATTGTTCAATATCCTTGATTGTTATCTGCTCTTTATTTTTAAAATTTTCATAAAGTTCACTAACGAGCCGTGCCGGGTTGTTAATCTCTAAATCAAGAATCCGATCGATAATTCTTTTAATTTGATCTGAACCTAGTTTATCTACAAAAAGTTGGGTTAGCTTATCCAAACCTTCTTTTAACAACTCTTTAGATGACTCTAAATAGTTAATAGATTTACCGAGGCCTTGATAGATCGTTTCAAGTGCCGCACTATTTAAACTACGCTGATAATAAAGAATTTTAATATAGGTAGCCAGCTCATAAAGATCTGCTCGTCTAAGAATAGCCGCTTCTTTCTCAGATCCTAAATTAGCTACTGCTTCAATTTCCTTAAGACAAATTAAAATAGTAGTTGCTGCTCTAGGATATTCATTTTTTTTGATGTTTTTCAGAAATGCTTGAAGATGGTCTTGGCCAAGAATATCTGAAGAAGCATAAGCAAGAATTATCGTTTTAGCCCAAGTTTTCGGCGAATACTTGGAGCCCTCCAACGGATGATCAAGTATCCTATCTATTATTAGCTCCATATCTGCACCGAGCTTTTTTTCATTAACCTTACTTATTAACGCTCTTTCTCCTAGTTGTTGATAGATAGCAAGAAAATAATTTATTGCTTTTGCCTGTACTAAAAAAACTTTTTTATCTTCCTTTATTTTAATGCCAAGTTGACCAAGCTTTTCTTTCATTATTGCTTTTTGACCACCCGCTTCCTTTGCTTTTCTTGCTGCTATTTTTTCTTCTTTGGTTAATTTTTTGGATTCATTCATAATTTATTTCTCTAAATAGTTTAGTTTATTATTTACTTTGCATCTAAAAAACTAATTCAAAAAATAATTTTCTAGACTGACAAAGTATAGGTGAACCTTAAAAATAAACAATCACCTATTAATTAAAAATAAATTACTTATTATTATCTTTGCATCATATTTTGCAAGGAGCAAAATTAAAAACTAGTTATTACGTGATCACACCTTCGGGACGTACGGTCAGATTGATTTGCCGAAATGTGTGAAACAAACCCTTATTTTTTGGTACGGGCAAAGGCGATGCCTTATACACTGCCGTTTGTGCAGACCTATCCAATACCGAATTACCGCTGCTTTTGACAATAATCACTTCTAACACCATGCCGCCCGGTGCTAAATGTACCGCTAATTTCGTTTCCAAATGTTTATTCATTTCTGGCGGAATGATCCATTGCTGCGCAATCGCTTGTAGAATAAGATGACGATATTTATCGGTAGTCGCGGCGTTGCGTGCGGCATTGATCTGTTGTTTCGCTAGTGATTTCATTTCTTGATCAAGTAATTGCTGAACATTTTTTTCAACTAACTTTAATGATGCTTTTGACGCTTTAGGATGTTGAGTACTGACTTTTTTTGATTTATTGGCCAGCGCTTTTGTTGCTTTAGTTTTAACGGGCAACACTTTTTTTACTAATGAAGACTGTTTATTCGGCGATTTTAGCGGAATTAATTTATCCCGCTCGGCTTTAGAGACTTTGTTTTGTTTAATCGGTACCACGACTGGACTTTTTTCCAATAATGCCGGTTTCGATAGTGTCTGTGCAGCAACAGGAGATGGCGGTTTTATTTCCTCGACAACCGGCGCAGGTTTTTGCGGCAATGCATCCATCGATATCGCCGTCGCATGAATTACTTGCAAAGGCGGCGGCGCTAAAAATAATAATTTGCTACTATGCCGTAGCGTCAAGAATAACGCTAAAAATAAGACGATATGCAACAGAATCGCAAAGCTTAGCGAATAAGCAACATTTTCTTTATTAACTCGACTCAACATACATCAGGATTCAAACCGCTTTTGGCGGTGACTCGGTTAACAACCCGATATTGATGGCACCGGCTTGTTGCAATAAAACCATGGCTGTCACTACTTTGCCATAATCAACCTTTTTGTCTCCTTTCACAAACACTTGGCGCGGCGTTTTTTTTTGTTCGGCACTACGTATTTGTTCGCTCACCTCTCGGCTTAATTGATCGGCATTTAAAGCTGTTTCAGGATGCGCAGCAGTGTTTAAATAATAAAGTCCTTGGACATCTATCGATACAATAATAGGTTCCTGCGCCGGCGCAATGGTTTGCGCTTGAGCTTGCGGCAAATTCACTTTAATACCTTGTGACAAGAGTGGCGTCGTGACCATAAAAATCACCAATAACACTAACATCACATCGATGTAGGGAACGACATTGATCTCAGACATCGGACCTTTACGTCGTAGCATTGGAAATTGATAAGGATTATGCAACATAACTCCCCGTATTCCCATGAACTTGACGGTACAAAATATTCGCGAACTCTTCTTGAAAGCGGTGATAATTATGTAATAAATGTTGAATTTGATGAGAGTAACGATTATAAAAAATCACCGCGGGGATAGCGACAAATAAACCCATCGCTGTGGCGATTAAGGCTTCCGAAATACCCGGTGCGACCATCGCAATGGTCGCCGTCTGTTGCGAAGCGGATAATGCTTGGAAAGAGGTCATGATGCCCCATACCGTACCAAACAAACCAATGTATGGACTGGTCGAACCTAACGTCGCTAAAAAATCGAGATGTTTTTCTAATTGTTGATGTTGTTCGGAATAGGCAATGCGCATCGCACGTTGCACACCTTCCATAATAACAACCGGCATATCGCCCACTTGTTGGTGTAAACGCATAAACTCACGAAATCCAGAATGAAAAATACTGGCCAAGCCGACGTGTTCATCTTGTTCACGATTTAAATCGGCATAGAGTTTACTTAGATCAATACCTGACCAAAATTTGTCTTCAAATTGCGCCAGTAATTTTCTTGAACGCCTTAGCATAAATCCACGTTGTAAAATCATCGACCAGGATACGATGGATCCCACCAGCAGAATTAACATAACCAATTTAACAATTCCGCTAGCAGCGGAAAAATAACTCCATAGTGTGGGATCAACCGTTGGCATTACCTATCCTCATTATATTTTGTATGAGATACATCTCACTGATAAAAATCACGCACCGTCATGGCGAGGCCGAAGCGTCAGTGAGGCCGCGGCCATCCATGGATTGCCACGCACCTACGGTGCTCGCAATGACGATCATGTTTTACGTACTCGCAATGGCGAGTAAATTATTTCAATCTTTTGTATCTTTTAAGCACGAGTTTATATTAGTTTATTCTATCAGAAAAATCGTAATTGAGTTGTTTTTGTCCGTTAAGATGACCCGGCATCGTCAATCCAAAATGAATATAGGTTTTTTTTGTGGCAATGCGGCCACGCGGTGTACGCATGATAAAGGCTTGCTGAATTAAATACGGTTCGATCACTTCTTCTATCGTATCACGTTCTTCACCGATGGCGGCAGCTAAGCTGTCTAAACCGACCGGTCCACCGTCAAATTTTTCAAGTAAGGTTAATAATAATTTTCGGTCTTGTTGATCAAAACCTTCTTTATCAACTTCGAGTAGATCTAAAGCTTGTGCGGCGAGTCGTTCATCAATCTTACCATCGGCTTTTACTTCAGCAAAATCTCTAACTCGGCGCAATAAGCGATTGGCAATTCGTGGTGTACCACGCGCACGCTTGGCAATTTCATTCGCGCCTTTTGCATCAATCGCCACGCCTAAAATTCCTGCCGAACGCGTCACGATACGACACAGATCAGGCACACTATAAAACTCTAAGCGTTGTACAATGCCAAATCGATCGCGCAGTGGTGACGTTAATAAACCAGCGCGTGTCGTCGCACCAATTAATGTAAACGGCGGCAAATCTAATTTAATCGAACGTGCGGCTGGCCCCTCGCCTATCATGATATCTAATTGATAATCTTCTAAGGCTGGATACAGTATTTCTTCAATTACCGGACTTAAACGATGTATTTCATCAATAAACAACACTTCTTTTGCTTCAAGATGGGTTAATAATGCGGCCAAGTCACCGGCTCTTTCTAAAATCGGACCAGAAGTTTGTTTAAGTGCGACGCCCATTTCATGCGCAATGATATGCGCCAACGTGGTTTTACCCAAACCCGGCGGCCCTACAATTAACACATGATCTAAGGCTTCGTTTCTAGCGCGCGCGGCATGAATAAACAATGCCATTTGCTCACAAACTGAGGCTTGTCCCAAATAATCCGCTAACGCCAGTGGCCGAATACGTGGGTGTAACTTTTCATCTTCAGAAAGTTTTTTAGTAGCAGTTAAGCGATCAGTGATTTGCATAAATAATAATAAACAGTTTATTCTGAATTAAGCCACTACTATCTTAATTGTCCAATTATGATTAATTCAATCATTGCCGTGATAAAAAAAATAGCATAGTCTATGACTATATAATACAACAAAAAGGAATTAACCATGTTAAAAGCATTTTCTGTCAATACCGCTGCATTATTAAAAGCATTACCCTTTCTCGAAGCGCTAAACTGGTCGGGTGAAAATCAAAATACCTTAGATTTAACGAGTATTAAACGGATAAAGGGTTGCCGTACAATTTTAGTTCAGGATAGTCTAATATTGATTCAAAAATTAGATAAGTTAGCTGAAAAAAGTGCTGAAGATAGGATTAAAAGTTACGTCTCAAAAAAAATGAAAGAACTGATTGAAAATCTCAAGCGGTATAACGTCAGCTGTGAACGCTACCCACGAATCAAGGATTTTTTAAATATCATTACGGATAACACCGGCGAAATGGTTGTTTTTATGATAATTGCCAGCGTCGGGGCATCAATTGCATTTCCCCCTTTAGCAGTCATTCCTCTGTTTATTTTTTCTTGGGTGTTAATGGATCTATTTTTTAATAACCGGGACGAAGCGAAAAATCTCCATAACCTATTGCACAGTATCCTAGACGAATTAACAACGCTTGAAAAAGCTGACATTATTTTAAACCCCGAAATTCACGCTGCTCAAAACGCTGTTCCCACTCAGGCATCTCGTCTTACGCCAGAACCTAGTACAAGCAGAAATTACGCTCCTGGTTTCTATGGTTCTATAGAAGATGGGCAGGTAAACACTGAAATAAGTTATATAAACTCCTCCACATCCCCTCGTTTCACTTGAATGGGACTTATTTAAACTTAGTTGACGCTATTTAAAGCTTGTCGAATTAACGATTCTAAAGACAATGATGTGTCTTTAATCTGTAGTACTGCTCGACTCGCTTCCTGATTTTTATAACCCAAGGCTATCAATGCCGCAATCGCGTCTTGTTGAAAGTGCTGTAAAGAACGAATTGTAGTTTTTTCGGATTCTCCACATTGGTTATGGGATAAACTTTTTAAACGATCACGCATTTCGATGATTAAACGTTCAGCGGTTTTTTTTCCAATACCTGGAACCTGTTGTAAAGCACTGACATTTTGCTGCTCGACGCAACTAATAAATTCTGAAGCGGATATTTTTGATAAAATACCTAGTGCGACTTTGGGTCCCACACCATTTACTTTTAATAATTGCGTAAATAAGGCGCGCTCATCGGCTGTGCTAAAACCATACAAAAAATGACCATCTTCACGCACAATAAACTGTGTGTATAAAAAAACCTTTTCTCCACACAAAGGTAATTGATAAAACGTATGCATAGACGCTTGCACTTCATAAGTAAACGCATCGGCTACTTCAATGAGTAGATACGGTGGCTGCTTTTCAATTAGTATGCCGCGTAATCGATTGATCATCGTCTTCTTCCCCTGCGAAATCCTTGTTTAAGTCCTCGGCCTGCCGACTGCCGCGCTTGGGCATGACAAATCGCAATCGCCAATGCATCAGCGGCATCGGCTTGCGGTGACCTATCTAAATTTAATAACAGTCGTACCATATGTTGTACCTGTTGTTTATTAGCCGCTCCATAACCAACCACCGATTGTTTGACTTGCCGAGCAGAATATTCACTCACCATTAATTTAGCTGCAGCCACAGCCACTAACGCAGCGCCCCTCGCTTGACCCAACTTCAGTGCCGCATTGGCATTGATATGCATAAATACTTGTTCTATGGCCGCCTCACTCGGTGCATATTGTTGTACTACACTTTGTAAACCGCTAAATATTTTTTCTAAGCGTTCTGAAAAGACAAGCTTTGCCATTTTAATACAACCGCTATCCAGATAGCTTAATTGTGAACCTTCGATTTGAATAATGCCATAACCGGTGATGCAAGAACCGGGATCGATACCTAAAATAATGGCATTTTTACTTAAACTTTGACTTTCCTGATTAAGCATTAGGCTTGGTTAGTGTAGACATTTTGCACATCGTCTAAATCTTCTAGCAGTTCAATTAAATGCTCCAACTTTTCTTGATCCTCACCATTAAGTTCAAGCTTGGTACTTGCTAACCATGTCACTTCGCTATTCGCGAAAGTTAAATTTTTTTCTTGGTAAATCTTGGTTAAGGCCGCTAATTGGTTTTCTGCCACCCAGATATCAATACTATTATCTGGATAAGTGATGGCATCTTCCGCGCCCTCCTCTAAAGCTATCTCTAAAATACGTTCCTCTTCCGACCCCGGTGGAAAAGTAATCACGCCTTTTTTGCTAAACAAATAGCCGACCGATCCCGTAGTACCTAAGTTCCCGCCTGACTTACTAAACGCATGCCGGATTTCAGCCACGGTACGGTTACGATTATCGGTTAAGGTATCCACTAACACCGCGACACCTTTAGGACCATAACCCTCGTAGCGGATCTCTTCCATTTGCGCACCATCCAAACCACCCGCTCCGCGCTTAGTCGCGCGTTCGATAGTCTCTCTGGTCATATTAGCCGATAAAGCTTTATCCGTGGCTAAACGCAAACGCGGATTACTATTTAAATCGCCGCCGCCCATCCTGGCTGCCACGGTAATTTCGCGGATCAATTTGGTAAATAATTTACCACGCTTGGCATCTTGTTTATTTTTTCGATGCTGTATGTTTGCCCATTTACTGTGTCCGGCCATAACATTCTCTTATATATTATATTTGGTATTCGAAAATATCGTCATGGCGAGCGAATGTTCATTCGTGTGACCACCCATGGATTACCGCGCACCTTCGGTGCTCGTAATGACGAGTAATATTTTGCGCGCTCGTAATGACGAGTAAATTATTTCAATTTTCGTGTCTTCAAGTACGAGCAGCCTATAAATTACCTTCACAAAAAATTTGATTATACTGGATAGCCGTCACTAAGGATGTCATCGGTAGTAACCAAATTAAACCAATTCCTAAAGTCATCAAGGCTAAAAGCCCAAATACTAAGCTTGTTACGATAATCAAACAGATATTTTTAAAAAAATGTTGGTTAACGGACTGAAAAGCCAAACCTAAACTTTGTTTGCTGGGTATTTTTTGATCTAAAATAAGCAGTACCGTCATATACACGAGGATCGAAAGATAGAAATATAAAAAGAAGCAGATTAAAAAAATAACCAGTAAAAAAATACCACCTAAACCCGCGCCTAAATAAGCAATTTGCTGTTTAAATAATGCACTGTGTAACAGTATATTAGTATTTGCAATAATAAAACTATTAAACAGATAGAGTAAAAACCCAATAATTATTAAAGATCGCCAAGCCTGGCGGAAAGAAAAAACCATCTTCGCATGGATGGGTTGATTACGTAAATGCTGTAAGGCCATATACGCCAAAGAAGCGGTGAATAAAAAACGTAACACTTCCACCGTGGCGACGACAATAAATTTAAGCACTAGCTTTAAATTATACAGAATGCTGGCATCATGGACGGTAGCTAATGGCAGTACAAATACATCAAATAACGCCAATATTAAGCCTAATAGCAGGCAAGCGGCTGCCATCACTAAAATAAAATAAAGGAAACCTAACCAAAAAGAGGCTTTCAATCCTTTTACCCGATACCAAGCTTCCAGAAAGATCGCTTTAATCGGAATACGATAATCGCCGCTGGTGGCTTTGCTAAAATTCGGTGGGTTAGAATGTGACATAAGCTAAATGATTATCCAAAAAAATGTGCTACCTGAGATCTGAAGGCTCTTAAAAAATAATTTGATAGTAACTTATCTTAACATAGCAAAATTGATTATTTTTTACGAATCTGTAACGATAACTCATTTAATTGTTGCTCGGAAACTGGACTGGGCGCATGCGTCAACGGGCAGCTTGCCGTCTGTGTTTTTGGAAAAGCAATCACATCGCGTATCGATTTTGCTCCTGTCATCAACATTACCAAACGATCCAGACCAAAGGCCAATCCACCGTGCGGCGGACAACCAAATTTAAGTGCTTCGAGTAAAAAACCAAACTTTTCTTTCTGCTCTGCTTCATTAATATTTAATAAATCAAATACCGCTGATTGTAGATGCGTATCATGAATCCGGATCGAACCACCGCCAATTTCACAACCGTTCAACACCATATCATAGGCTCTGGATAAAGATGATTCTGGATTAGCCAATAACTCTGCGGCATCATTAACTTTAGGTGCAGTAAAAGGATGATGTAAAGCTTGCCAACGCTTTTCCTGTGCATCATATTCAAATAAAGGAAAGTCCACTATCCACAAAGGTGCCCACTCTTGTTTAACACAATTAAAATCATGACCTAATTTGACACGTAACGCGCCTAAGGATTCACTGACCATTTTCGCCGTGCCAGCACCAAAGAAAATAATATCACCGTTTTCCGCTGACACGCGTTGTAATATTGCTTCGACAGTCGCCTCTGGAATAAATTTTAAGATCGGTGATTGCAAACCTTCCAGACCCAATGTGCGATCCAAAACTTTAATATAAGCCAAGCCTTTGGCCCCAAAAATAGCTATGTATTGTGTGTAGTCTTCAATCGCTTTACGACTCAAGTCGGCGCCTTTAGGGATGCGTAAGGCCGTCACCCGTCCCTGTGTATCATTGGCCGGCCCCGAAAAAACCTTAAATTCGATGTCCTTAACCAAATCAGCAATATCTACTAATTCAAATGGAATACGCAAATCCGGTTTATCACTTCCATAGCGTTGCATGGCCGTTGCATACGTCATGCGTGGAAAAGGGTCCGGTAAATTCACATCCAATAATTCTTTAAATAGATGGCGGATCAACGATTCATTCAAGGTTTGTATATCTTCTTCATTACAAAAGGACATTTCCATATCCAGCTGCGTAAATTCTGGTTGACGATCAGCACGCAGATCCTCATCACGAAAACAACGCACAATTTGGTAATAACGATCAAATCCCGACATCATCAATAATTGTTTAAATAACTGTGGTGATTGCGGCAAGGCATAAAATTCACCGGGATGAACACGACTCGGTACCAAATAATCCCGTGCACCTTCCGGTGTGGCTTTAGTCAGCACCGGTGTTTCGATATCTAAAAATCCTTTTTCTTCATAAAAGCGCCGCATCAATTGCACGACGCGCGTTCGCAACCGAAAGCGTTCTTGCACTTCGGGACGGCGCAAATCCAGATAACGATAACGTAATGCTACTTCTTCGCTCACCGGTGTATAAGCATCAATGGAAATTGGTAACGGTGCTGAAGTATTTAAGATATTTAATTGCGTCGCCTGCAATTCTATCGTTCCAGATTTTAAATTAACATTTTCAGTCCCTTTCGGGCGTAAACGTATTTTTCCGGTAATTTGCACCACATATTCGTTACGTAATGTTTCTGCTCGCTTAAAAAGCTCCGCCTGTTCTGGATTAAACACCACTTGTAAAAGTCCAGTACGATCGCGACAGTCAATAAAAATAATGCCACCGTGATCACGTCGATGATGTACCCAGCCACAGACTTGTATGGTTTCATCGACCAAGCTTGGGTTTAATTGCTGATTGAAATGTGTTCTTTGCATATAATATTTTTTAATTTAAGAGGATTTTTCATCCGATTTATCGGTTTTATTAGTTTTGTCCGCAGGATTTGCTGCTGCAGTTTCTGATGTTTTAGTGTCTTTACTCGTTTCTTTATTCGCTTCCGCCGGCTTCTTACTGGCATCCTCAGTTTTAGTTTTCTCTGAGCTATCCGCTTTAGCGGGCGGGTTTTTAAAATCAGTCACATACCACCCACTGCCCTTTAAGTGGAAGGCCGATGCCGAAATCAATTTCTTCAATGCCGGTTCTTTACAAACCGGACAATCGGTTAAAGGTTCTTCACTAAAGCTTTGTATCGTATCAAACGTATGACCACAGGCCTTACATTGATACTCATAAATAGGCATGAAATACCTCACCTTGTTGTATGCATTTGGGGTTTTTGAAAGCGAGCCGGTAGCAAGCTATCTCACGTGCGACTCCATAAGCGGCATTTTAATCCAGTGTTTACACTTTGGCCAGTGCGGACTTACACTCTTTTGAGTGAAGCACTATCGTATATGGCCGCTTTTAGGGAGTTTTTTTGCCATTTTTCAATGGGTGCGAGGTCTTCTTGAAGTAAAGCAATGTTGTCCCTTAACTTTTCTTGGCAGATAAAATAATTATGTCTCGTAGGAGTATAACTTGACATCGTCGGAGCGTAACCATACTTAGCCGCCACAATATAGACATTTTCGCTACTTAGATTCCGAGGACCGGCAAACAAACAGTTATACAGTTTTAACAAGCTGGTTTTAATAAATTGATATAATCTTTCGAACCAACCTGGATAAGCAGCGTCTTTAACGGCGTGATGTAACTCAGTTAGTTTTTGTGCAAAACAATCAAGACTCTTCTGCTTATCGACATAGTATTGATTGGGGTTACGATCAAAGAGACAATGATTTTCCGGCTTAGGATACTCAAAGTTCCAAGCTTCCTTAAAGTCTTGCCAATGCTTAATTAAACATTTTATCATTCCTTGAATCTTTGGCGCATCTTGATCGTTAATTTTAGCAGATGCAATTAAATCATTGATATGCTCTAAATATTTATTCCATACCTCATCGATTATCTTAATGCCTTCTTTTACACGATTTATATCCTTTTGACAGTATTGATAATCATTTTTTTTTGACAAGCCTTTTCCCATATCTTCCATAGCAAGCTCCTTGGATTTCTAGTTAATCTGCATCCTTACTAAATTTTACTCGATACTGCATGCTAAACAAGTTATTTTAACCAAACTAAGAGTGTTCAAAAATAAATAAAAAATATCCCTTTTTTATGTAAATTTTTAAACGCTACTTATTTCATACCTAATTTCCCCATGGAATCAAAGGATGGAGCTCCTTCCGTTTGATTAGAAGCGTTTCTTCTTTGGAAAAAAACACTTGAATTAACCATATATTCAGATCGTTCAAAAATATTCGAAATCCATCGTCTAGCTGACAACCGTTCTCTTAATCCAGGTAGCATTTCTACGTTGAATTTCACCTCAGAAGTGCAAAATAAATCTTTCAGCTTAACTTCAATTTTTTCAGAAAACGAAGCTAAAGACTTAATTTCTACCCATATTTTTGCCAATCGATCAGGCTGTGTTTCAAATATTCCAAGTAGGTCATTTAAGAATCTCAAGTCTTTTTCATCGCCCGCATCGATTAAATCAATCAGATTAGACTCTAGTTCTTTATTCACTTTACTAGATATTTGGTAGTGAGTAATCTCCTTATTTACGTATTGACGAAACAACTCGAGTGAATTCGATTTTTTCTGTTGCGCAAGTTCAACGAGCTGATTTAAAATAGCCTGGGACAAGATTCCTTTCGAAAGAATAGGCCCCCAGATAGGGTAGTAAGCTTCATTAGTCCATAAAAAACCACTTGTTTTCTCTAATAACTGCTCAAGATTGTGTTGATTTAGAAGATTAGCATTCTCTAAACCCTTAACTATTTCTTCAATATAAGAACCAAAATTTTCGATCATAAAATCAAAAATTCTTTGTGAAGATTCTTGCTTAGGAAATACCTTATCTAATGTAAGAATTAAAGCAACCCCCCCTCTGCGCATGTAATCCAGCGTGAAATAGCTCTTTAGGTTGTCTAAGCTAAAAAGCTCTCTCATGCTAAAAACTCTTAGTAGCTGCGTATCAACCTGCGTGCCTGTTATAATACTTATAAGCTCAGTTACAACTATTGGATTTAAAATAATAGTTTTACTTAGACACTTCAGGGCTACAAACAAAGTATGAGGATGCAAGCTAGAGTTGATAATATCAAAGTGTTCTTTCGATAGAAAGTTTGGCCATTCCAGAAAACCTTTTTTAAAAACTTCCAGCAATGGACTTTCACTTTCTTTGATGTGGATTCGAATTTCTTCTTGCATCTCACCTTCGAAGTTTCTGTAACCTTCTACAATAGTTAAAGCATGGGCGGCTTGTATTGGTTCAGCATGATTCAAGGCAATCATCATATCCTTAGAGTGAAAAAAACGAACGCTTAAAATGGCTTTTATTTGTTTAAAAAAATTTAGATAAGTATTAGGTTCTTGTATAAACCGAGCAAGAAGATCCTGAGTCAAATATTTTTCATGAGACATAAACCCTCTGCGAAGTTCCTTAAGTAACTTGCAAAAAGCTACCCTCTCCTTCTCAGTCAGTTTCATAATGCTATGAAATATTTCCTGAGTAAGAAGATGCTGCTTGCCGAGCCTATCCAGCTGATCAGCAACGCCCCAAACCAACCAACCATACCAATAATAAATTTTCCATATCAATTCACCCTTTTTATTGATAATAGTCTGAAAGTTATCGGGTGTAACAAGTTGGTAATGGTCGAGAACTTCTAGCAGAGAAGCCACTTCTAAAGAAATCTCTGTTGGAGTTACTAATTTCTTTATTTTTGAAAGTAGAGGATATACTTCCGAAGCGATCTCTTGAGTCATTACATTGTTTTCTTTCGAAAGTAGAAAAGCCACTCTTGAAGAAATCCTTTTTGGATCCATAAAATTGTTTATTTCCAAAAGTAGAGAAGCCACTTTTGAATAAAACTCCTTTGGAGTCATAGAACATTTTTTTTTCGAAAGTAGAGAAGCCACTTCTGAAGGAATCTCTTTTGGAGTCATTGAATTGTTCATTTCCAAAATAAGCGCTATGTTTTTTTCGTCGTCAAGTTTATTTTTTATTAAAACAACCCATTGTCTAAGTAATACGGGAGAAGTGCAGTTTTTTTCAATAAATTCAAAAGTAGTTTGATTATAAAAGTCCTGTTGCTTGCATAATACCAACAAACTAGCAACCTGCTCTGGCTTAGAAGATTTTTCAACAAGTTTAATATGCTGCTCGTTAAGAAGATCGTTTTGATAAAACTTAACTAATATTTTAGCAAAATAGTTTGGGAAAGCAGATTTTTTAATAAGCTCAATAAGTTTGTCATCACAAAGATTACTTTTATAAAGCGTAGCTAACCCTTCAGCAAAAAATGAAGGGTCAGCTCTATTAACAATCAGATTAATTAGTTTCTCATTTCCTAAAAGATCATTTTTAGAAAATGTAATTAATGCCTTAGCTAAACTTAAGGGTTTATTATGCTTAAAAATTAGATTGACCAGTTCTTTGCTCTCTAAAAGTTTACTTCTAGAGAGCTCAACTAATACCTCAGCAAATTTTGGACCTTTATCTTCGTCTATGGTTTTAGGTCTCGCAGAACAAGCATAATAATCAAGTAATAGATCAACATTAGTTGATGTAAAAATATCATTTTCTTTCAATATTTTTAACCCAGGAGCTGCATACCAAGGATATTTACAGGCGAGAAAGCGAGATAAATAACTTTTAGACTCATCACTAAATTTTAACTTTAAAAGTCCTGCGAGCCCATTTTTCCTAATAAAATCAATCAGGTTGGCCGTAGTTCTAGGGCTGCGTAATGCATAAATCTTCAATAAAAGCTCTTGAGTCAAAAAAGGAGCTAACGCACGAAATAACCTGCTAACACCGAATAAACGTTGAATATTTCTACTGTCTCGGAGATTTTTCAGTCGAGTTAATTTAATTGTAGATAAAGAATCGGTCCTATAATATGCCAGAAACGCAGCCATATTTTGCTCTGTTGCTAGTTTCTGTACTAAAACAAAAGGAGCTAACGCACGAAATAACCTGCTAGCCATATTTTGCTCTGTTGCTAGTTTCTTTACTAAAAAAAAAGGAGCTAACGCACAAAATAACCTGCTATCATCGAATAAACGTTGAATATTTGTACTGTCTCGCAGATTTTCCAGTCGAGTTATTTTAATTGTAGATAAAAAATCGTTCCTATAATATGCCAAAAACGCAGCCATATTTTGCTCTGTTGCTAGTTTCTGTACTAAAAGAATCTGTCCTCCTTGGTAGATATTTTTTAGAACTTCAATCTGGTTTGCCCTTATAGCTAAAGCAGATAGAAAAGGTTCTCTAAATAAATCACATTGTAAAAACAAAATTAATACTCTTGTATATTCTTCTATGTATACAGGCTTTCCTGCTGATACAACATTTTTTAAAGCTAAAAAAACTTTGTTTACATTAGATTCTGTTACTAGCGACTTACTATTATGTTTCTGATCTACCAGTAAAAACTGAACCAACACTCTGAAAAAGTCCGCAGAATCAATATTGTTTGGTATTGGAAAAGCGTCCAGGTATTGTAAAAATTCGTGCAACAAATTCTTCTCTATAAGTTGCGCGATTAAATAAGAATAGGGACCAAGTATGTAAAGAATATTAATCAATGATTGAGTTATAAGTTTTGGTTCATTAATTTTGATCAAACAGGAAACAATGACTTCGAAATTAGAGTGATCTTTTAATATCGATTGATTTTCTGCCCAAAGCTCTAATAGCTGAAATTTTTCAAACAAAGTGGATATATTTTTTTCAGCTTTTTGGTATCTGACAACTGCAGTTTTTTTTGGTTGTTTCACATAAGACTCAAATCTAAATAGAATTTTCTGGAGATCCCCATCTAGAGTCGCATCATCGGAATGTGTTAAAAGCTTATGTATGAATTTTCTGGTTCGGAAATCACGTGGTATATTTTCGATTGAATCAACCATTAAGGAAACCCGTTCAAATTGACTTTCAGAAAGTACTTCAAGCTTGGCGCGGAGCATGTCAGTGTTAGGTCTATTAAGACATACGTGACAACTTAACTTCGTACCTAAAACAACTAGAATTTTTATAAGTATTTTTCCAACCCTAAAGGTTTTATCATCGCGTATTAAAAGCTTATGAATGAATTCTTCGGTTCGGAAATCATGTGGTATATTTTCGATTGAATCAACCATTAAGGAAACCTGCTCTAATTGACTTTCAGAAAATACTTCAAGCTTAGCGCGGAGCTCGTTAGTGTCAAATTTGTCAGTATTTAAAACAACTTTAACCTTTGCCAGTATTTCATCAATTCGCATAAACTTCTCTTTTTTATTAAAAAAATTTTATAATTTCAAAAATAGATATAAAAACATACCCATTTTTGTATCTTAGCAGTGGCTCACTGAAAAGCAATATGCTTTTAAAGTAATAGAAAGTCATAAAAAGACATTATAAGTAATTCTTAAACAGAATATGCCTATAATTAAAAATTAAAAAATCTTAAAATAATATTTGACTGAAAACTTATTTAACCCGCTAATTTATCCAGTACACCCAAGCACTTGAGATTTATAAAAAAGGCGTACGTGGTTTTGCAGAAGAGCGGTTCTAGTGTAAGCTTTGGTATCGTAAATGTTCACTGAGATTATCCATTATGCGCAGCAGTCATCTGTATTTACCCACGCTCAAAGAAGCACCGGCCGATGCCGAGATCAAAAGTCATCAATTAATGTTGCGCGCCGGCATGATCCGTAAATTAGCCTCTGGAATTTATACTTGGCTGCCCTTGGGTTTGCGCGTGTTACGCAAAGTCGAAACTATCGTGCGCGAAGAAATGAATCGTATCAATGGCCAAGAGGTGTTGATGCCCAATCTACAACCAGCGGAGCTTTGGCAAGAATCAGAACGTTGGGATGCGTACGGCCCAGAATTACTACGCATTACCGATAGACATCAACGCTGGTTTTGCTTTGGACCCACCCACGAAGAAGTCATTACCTCGTTAGTACGTAATGAAGTCCGTAGTTACAAACAATTACCGCTGATTTTTTATCAAATACAAACCAAGTTTCGTGATGAAATTCGTCCACGTTTTGGCGTGATGCGCGCCCGTGAATTTATCATGAAAGATGCATATTCGTTTCATCGCGATAAAGCTTCCCTGGCAGCAACCTATCAAATTATGCATGATAGTTATTGCAGAATTTTCACACGCTTAGGATTAAAATTTCGTGCTGTCTTGGCGGATACCGGCAATATCGGCGGCAGTCAATCACAAGAATTTCAAGTATTGGCACAAACCGGCGAAGATCAAATTTTTTATAGTGATAGCAGTGATTATGCTGCAAACGCCGAACTGGCAGAAAGTCTCGTCGTTAATCAACGACCTACTGCTACGGCGCCACTCAAGAAAGTAAAAACACCCGACACAAAAACTATTGCCGCAGTTTGTGAATTTTTAAAAATCGATCCTCAACATTGTGTCAAATTATTAATGGTAAAGGGAAAAAAACATCCTTTAACGGGTCTTATATTGCGCGGTGATCACGAATTAAATCCCACCAAACTTGCTAAAATCCCTGAGATTGCTCACCCTCTCACATTTGCTGGGGAAGCCGATATCTTAAAGCTAACCGGTGTGGCTGTCGGTTACTTAGGTCCAGTCGATTTATCAATACCGTTAATTGTCGATCGCTGTGCCGCTGTGCTTGCTGATTTTGTCTGTGGTGCTAATGAAGAAGGTTTTCATTACACGCATGTTAATTGGGAACGCGATTGCCCATTGCCACCCATTGCCGATTTACGCCAAGTGCAAGTGGGTGATCCCAGTCCCGATGGGAAAGGACATTTAAAAATGCAACGTGGCATTGAAGTGGGTCATATATTTCAACTTGGCAATAAATATAGTCTCGCGATGGGCGCCAATATTACCGCTGAAGATGGAAGTTTACTGCCGATGGAAATGGGATGCTATGGGATTGGTGTATCGCGTATTGTCGGCGCGGCCATCGAACAAAATCATGATGAACAAGGTATTATTTGGCCGCAAGCGATGGCCCCATTTCAAGTAGTGCTTGTTCCAATTGCTTATCATCGGTCTGAACAGGTTAAACATGCTGCCGATGCACTCTATAAACAACTGAGTGATGCAGGCATAGACGTGATACTTGATGACAGAATGGAGCGTCCTGGTTTGTTGTTTGCTGATAATGATCTGATCGGCATTCCCTATCGTTTAGTCATCAGCGAAAAAACCTTGCAGGAAAAAGTCATCGCTTACAAAGCAAGAACCGAAAAAACTGAGCAAATGCTAAATACCCATGACGTTTTGGATTTTTTGCAACAAAAATTAACGCAATGAAAACTATTTAATAGATGCAAGGCTATTTTTTATATATTTATAATAAGCGGAGAAAGTAAGTGAGCTATTGGCTAATGAAATCTGAACCCACTTGTTTTAGCATTCAGGATCTAGCCAAGCGACCTCATCAAACTGAGCCTTGGGATGGTGTACGGAATTACCAGGCACGAAATTTTCTGCAAGCGATGAAAAAAGGTGATCTGGCTTTTTTTTATCATTCAAGTTGTCCAACGCCGGGTATCGTTGGCATGATCAAAATAGTTAACACGGCTTATCCGGATAAAACCGCCTTGCAAGTGGATGATCATCATTACGATCCTAAAAGTACAATCCGTAATCCACGTTGGGTTAGCGTGGATGTGCAATTAATAAGGATTTTTAAATCAATTATTTCTTTAGCAGATTTGAAAAGCCAAGCGGCGTTAAAAAAAATGCGTTTACTACAAAAAGGCAATCGATTATCGGTCATGCCACTGACAGCGTTCGAATGGCAACATATTATGGCCCGACAACCTCATCAATAAAATTAAAGTATTAGACCTCTATTTAAAATCATCGGTATTCAATATAATAATCTGTACTGCACGTACTTGATGAAGCGAAAATTAAAATAGTTTACTCGTCATTGCGAGCGCGGAGCGCGCGGCAATCCCTAAACCAGAGATATCCTAAATTGAATGGCCACGCTCATTCCTTTCGCTCGCCTTCGTAGTGATTTTTTACCTCATGTGCGTTGATAAGAATAATAATTAACTTAAGGAAAAGTAACTATGTCTATTACCAATTGGCCTGCAAGCGAACGTCCACGTGAGAAATTACTCGCTCAAGGTGCGGCTTTTTTATCTGACGCTGAACTGTTAGCCTTATTCATTCGTACCGGTGTCCGCGGAAAAACCGCCTTAGATATCAGCCGCGATCTGCTCTCACAATTTGGTGGTTTACGTTACATCGTTGCAGCCAGCCTGGAACAATTCTCAAAGACACTTGGTTTAGGTCTGGCAAAATATGTCCAAATTCAAGCCGCAAAAGAATTGGCCACACGTTGTTTACAAGAAAATCTTGAGCAACGTAATACTTTCGAAAACCCACAAGATGTTTATCACTATTTAACGCATAAGTTGCGTTCCTACCCTTATGAAGTTTTTAGCTGCTTATTTTTGGATAACGCTCATCGCTTTATTCATTTTAAGGAGCTTTTTCATGGCAGTATTAACGAAGCAGCCGTCTACCCTCGCGAGCTGGTCCGGCAGGTCTATCAACATAATGCTGCGGCGGTCATCTTGGCCCACAATCACCCTTCCGGCATTGCTAAACCGAGTGAAGCAGATAAAAGGATTACACAGGAAATTAAATCTATTCTAACAGCCATTGATGTACGCCTATTGGACCATATCATCATAGGAGAAGGCTGTATGACCTCTTTTGCGACTCAAGGTATGTTGTAAATCTTTTGACAGTTCGCCGCATTTTTGGTATAAAAGCGGGCAATATACTACTCACAGCAATGGGATTTTTGGCAAGGCGCCGCGAGAATGAGCAACCGGAATGTATTCAAGATACATGAGGATTGCGAATTGAGCGGCAACACAGCCAAAAATTCAAGCGCGAAGAGTACATTCAAAGACAATCTGCATTGGGGACTATTATATATGGCTAGGGTCTGTCAGGTAACGGGTAAAAAGCCCATGGTGGGACACAATGTATCTCACTCTAACCGAAAAACTAAACGTCGTTTTCAGATTAATCTACAAGTGCGTCGCCTTTGGGTAGCCACCGAAAAGCGCTTTGTTACATTAAGAATAACGGCGGATGGTTTGCGTACTATTGAGAAGCAAGGCATCGATAAAGTACTGGCTACGCTACGTCAGCGCGGCGAAAAAGTTTAAACGGGAAAGCACATCATGCGTGATAAAATTAAGTTAAAATCAACGGCTAGCGCTTATTACTATACAACCAGTAAAAATAAGAAAGCCACGCCGAATAAATTAAAATTTAAAAAATATGATCCTATCACTCGCAAACACGAAATGTTTGAAGAAGATAAGATTAAATAGTTAAAAATACTCAATTAAAGCCTGTCCAAAAGCATTTATTTGGGCGGGCTTTTTTTTGCCCGCTGAGAATGTTCTATGCATTCTTATTACTCTTAGTTTCTGGACGCATCAGCGGAAACAAGATAACATCCCGGATCGATGCGGAATCGGTAAATAACATCGCTAATCGATCGATACCTATCCCCTCTCCTGCGGTGGGTGGTAAACCGTATTCCAATGCTTGTATATATTCTTCATCATAAGGCATTGCTTCTAAATCGCCGGCTGATTTTGCTAAGCTTTGCTGCTTGAAACGTGCTGCTTGATCTTCGGGATCATTTAACTCGGAAAATCCATTGGCTAATTCTCGGCCGCCAATATAGAGTTCAAAACGATCTGCTAACTGTGGATCTTGATTGTTGCGTCTGGCCAAAGGCGACACATCAATTGGATACTCAGTAATAAAAGTGGGTTGCTTTAATTTTTGCTCAACGGTTTCTTCAAACACCGCAAATTGTAATTGTCCGATAGATTCACTCACTGGAATCTTTAGACCAGCGGCAATTTTTTGCAAGGATGGTAACTCAGTAATATCTTTTAACTGCCACTGTGGATTATATTCGAGTATGGCATTAAGCACACTGAGGCGTTTAAAAGGCTGGGATAAATCATAGGTTTCGCCTTGATACGTCAATTGTTCAGTCGCCAAAATAGTTTGTGCTAACTCACGGATTAATTGTTCGGTTAAATCCATTAAATCATGATAATCGGCATAAGCTTGGTAAAACTCCAACATCGTGAATTCAGGATTATGCCGAGTCGAAAGTCCCTCGTTCCGAAAATTACGATTAATCTCAAAAACTTTTTCCATACCGCCAACGACTAAGCGTTTTAGATGTAACTCTGGCGCCACACGCAGAAATAATTCCATATCTAAGGCATTATGATGGGTGATGAAAGGCCTGGCCAAAGCACCACCAGGTAACACATGCATCATTGGGGTTTCCACTTCAACAAAACCCCGTTGGTTTAAAAACTGACGGATTCCGTTGATAAGTTGCGAACGAATTTGAAAGGTCTTTCGAGTTTTTTCGTTGGTCATCAGATCCAAATAGCGTTGTCGATATCGTTGTTCTTTATCCGACTCTGAAAGCCCATGAAATTTATCGGGCAATGGCCGTAAGGATTTACTCAGCAAATGAACTTTTTCTGCTTTAACGGAAAGTTGCTTGGTTTTAGTACGAAACAATACACCGTTGATACCCACAATATCGCCCAAATCCAAACGTTTAACTGCTTCAAAATCTTCTAGACCGATGTTGTCTTGCTTGACATAGACCTGCATTTTCCCCGACATATCTTGAATATCGAGAAATAAACTTTTACCCATATCGCGCTTTAACATAATCCGACCAGCAAGTTGGACAGACGCATGCTTTAGCTCTAATTGCTCAGTATTAGCTTGTTCATATTGGCTATATAAATCAGCGGCTAAGCTATCACGGCGGAAGTGATTTGGATAAGCCTCTGAAATGCGTCGTAATTCATTTAATTTTGTTAGACGTTGCGCAAACAAATCTTCAGCATTATTCGTAGTCGTTTCTTTTTCATGGTTCATGTCAAATGTTTCCACACTTATCGATTTTCAAGCTTACTAGTTTAACAGATCACGATAAAGAAAAAGCGATTCTTGCCAAGAGTATCTATAAGCCTGCTTTTAAACTGGCGATCAAAAAAGGATTAAGATGGCCATTTAACACCGCTTGCGTATTACCTGTTTCAACACCGGTGCGCAGATCTTTGATCCGTGCATCATCTAATACATAAGAACGGATCTGACTACCCCAGCCGATATCACGCTTCAAAGACTCTTGGCTTTGTTTTTCTTCAGCACGTTTACGTAGTTCTAATTCATATAATTTTGCACGTAATTGCTTCATTGCTTGGTCACGGTTTTTATGTTGCGAGCGATCGCTTTGTGATTGCACCACTACGCCGCTAGGAATATGCGTCATACGCACTGCTGAATCAGTACGATTGACATGCTGCCCCCCCGCTCCACTAGCACGATAGGTATCGATACGTACATCTGCAGGGTTAATGTCGATGTCGATGGTGTCATCCACTTCGGGTGATACAAATACCGCGGCAAAGGAAGTATGCCGCCGTTTATTCGCATCGAAGGGTGATAAACGTACTAAGCGATGCACGCCAGTTTCGGTACGTAACCAACCATAAGCATACTCACCTTCAAATTTAATCGTAGCACTCTTTATTCCTGCCACTTCACCGGCAGACACTTCGATTAAGTCGACTTTAAAATTATTTTGCTCTCCCCAACGCAGATACATCCGTAATAACATTTCTGCCCAATCTTGTGCTTCGGTGCCACCTGAACCGGATTGAATTTCCAAGTACGCAGAATTTTTATCTAATTCACGCGGAAACATGCGTCTGAATTCGAGTTGTTCTAATCGTGATTCCAGTGTTTGTAATTCTTGCGGTAGCGTGGCTAATAGATCATCAGCCCCTTCAGTCATCGCTAAATCATGCAGATCTTTGATATCGCTCAGACCTTTTTCTAATTGCTGAAAGGTATCGACTATTTGCTGCAATTGCGCACGATCTTTGCCTAATTGTTGCGCTTTGTCTGGCTGATTCCAAATGTTGGGATCTTGGAGTTCGTGATCTAACTCTTGAAGTTGTTCAAGTTTAGTTGGATAGTCAAAGGTACCTCCGTAATTCCATACTACGGCTTTCAAGTTCTTTGATTTTTTGAAGGATGGGAGCGGTTTCAAACATAACAGATAATGAAGAACTAAATAAAAATTATTTTTTAATGGGCTCTATTTTAAGAGCGTGATTAACACACTAAGGATACTCACCGCTACGACCATCATGCTGCCTAACCTAATGGTGAGATCTTTTTTACTCATTTCAATATCGCGTTTTAAATCCACGCTAAGCGCTGCAATATCGCGTTTTAAATCACGTATATCTTGCTTTGTTGCTATATTAGTTTCTATAACTTCCTTAAGTGCTTCGGCTTGAATTTCTGCTATATTTTCCGCAACACCCGCTTCTCTAAGCTTTTTAACATACTGAAGCGTATCAAATGTTAAAAAACCAGCCATAAACTCTATCTCCTAAAATATTATTATTTTAACCTAACTTTTTTTGTGTCGAAAACCCAGCCAAGCTAATTGCAAATTTTCGTAATGCCTGCACGCCGGTGGCTTCGGCTTGTTTACACCACTCTTGTAACGCTTCTAACAGCTCGCGTTGCGTCGCGGTAGTACGACCCCAAATTGCCTGCAGTTTCAGCCGGTACTGATACACTAAGGCTAACATATGGTGATTATCCATCACTTCCGCGATCTGTTGCTTGCCTTCTTCGTTTAATAAAGACTCGGTACGAATCAGTGCAACTTTGGCGCGTTTTAATAATGCCTTACTACTGGTATTGGCCTTTAGCTTTTCTTCATGTAACACCGGCAATAATACCTCGCGACTATAACGCGCTAACACTTGAAAGCGGTTAGTAATCAATGCGGCTAACGTATCTGCATCAACGTGTGCTTTACCTGGGATATTCTCAAGTTTAGGTGATACGCGTTTAACCTTAGACAAACCTAAAAATTGTAATAAACGGATATAAACCCAACCCAAATCAAACTCCCACCATTTCACCGAAAACTTAGCTGAGGTTGGAAAGGTATGGTGATTATTATGTAATTCTTCACCACCAATAAAAGCGCCTAAAGGGATGATGTTGCGCGCTGCATCCGGACATTCAAAGTTTCGATAACCCCAATAGTGACCGATACCATTCACTACACCAGCAGCAAAGAAAGGTATCCAGGCCATCTGTAAAGCCCAGATGGTAATCCCAGGAATACCAAATAAAACCACATCAATAACAAACATCAATGCAATACCCGCCGCGCTATGCTTGGTATAAACATGTCGTTCTAACCAGTCATCCGGTGTCCCTTGACCATAACGGTCCATGGTATCTTTATTTTTAGCTTCGTCTCGATATAGCTCAGCCCCTTCAAAAAATACTTTTTTAATACCTCGAGTTTGCGGACTATGTGGATCTTCATCGGTTTCACACTTAGCATGATGTTTACGATGGATGGAAACCCACTTTTTAGTTTCCATACCCGTGGTTAACCAGATCCAAAAACGGAAGAAATGACTGATGGCGGGATGTAGTTCCAAGGCACGATGCGCCTGGGATCGATGCAAATACACCGTGACGCCCACGATAGTGATATGCGTTAATATCAATAAGGCTACGACATAACCCCAAAATGATAAATTCAATACACCAAATAATATTTCCACAGTAACCTCTTGTATTTTAATGCTAACCTAAGTCACTCTTAGTATAGTCAAAAAGCTTTATTATAAATTTTAATGCTTATTCTTGTTTATATTCTATTAACTTGACCACTTTTTTTACACCCGAAGACTCTCTCGCTATCGATACCGCTAAATCAGCTTGTTTCGGTGTCGCTATGCCCAATATATACACCACTCCGTTTTCAGTCACTATCTTAAAATTATTCGATTTAAGTTCTCTATTGGCAAACATCTTGGTCTTAACTGCTGAAGTGATACCCACATCTTGAGCACGTCGGTAGACTGTCGTAGGGATCCCAAGGGCAATTTCATTAAATACACGTCGAACTTGCGGGATGCTATTAGCATAGTGTTCTGCTTTAGCTTTTAATTCCTCATCATAGGCTTGGCCGGTTAACAATATCACCCGGTTATAACTCACCGCAGCAATATGGGTTTCAGCGTTTAGCACCGGATCATTCGCTAATTTTCGGTTGATCCTAAAGTTAATTTCCTCATCAGATTTAATCGTATTAATAGGCCGTGGATCTGTCACTAAACCACCCGTGGTTGCGCTACCCGCCACAAAAGCACCCGCCAGACAACCTTGTAACCCTAATGATAGGATTAAAATAATAAAGATTTTTCTCATTTCGTTTCCTAGCCTCTAATAAACAGGATGGTTAATGGTAAAAAAAACCGCCTTGGCCAGCCATATTAACTGACTGGGAAATAAACCTAGAACGAGGAGTAGTATAGCATTAATACTCAGTGCAAGGTAGGCATCTGGCGCTACCATTATGCGGGGTATAGTGGGCTCAGGCTCCTCGAAATACATCACTTTTATGACATTAATGTAATAATAAGCCCCAATAATAGCAAAAATAATGGCCAATGTGGCTATCCAGAGTAGATGGACTGAAATTAGGGCTTCTAAGATACCTAATTTGGCGAAAAAGCCAATAGTGGGTGGAATTCCCGCCATAGAAAACATCGCCAGCAACATCATCAGCGCTAACCAAGGATTTCGTGCATTCAGCCCTTTTAAGTCACTAAGTTGCTCAACCTGTCCTGATTTACTCATCACCACCAATAAGCCAAATGCGGCCAAGGCCATCAGACCATACGCCAACATATAGAAAAGACTCATGGCATAACCCATCGCCGTACCGGCAACTAAGCCAAGTAAGCCATAGCCCATATGCGCTATGGCGGAATAAGCCAACATGCGCTTTAAATTGCTTTGCACGATAGCTACTAGGTTACCCAAACTGAAGGATAAGATAGCAATAACCGCTAATAAAGGCTGCCAATAGCTGAGTAAGCTGGGCATGGTATCGACTAGCAAACGGATGGCCAGTGCTAAACCGGCTATCTTCGGTGCCGCACTGATAAACAAAGTAACCGGCGTGGGCGCACCTTGATAGACATCCGGGACCCAAAGTTGGAAAGGTGCCGCCCCGATCTTAAATGCAATTCCCGCTAGGATAAAAATAAGCCCCGTACTCAGCAGTACATGAGATTGCCCACCCACGAGCAAAGCCTGATGTATCGTAAGTAAAATTAAAGAATGTGTGGCACCATATAATAACGAGAGGCCATATAAGAATAAGCCTGAAGCCAAAGCGCCTAAAATAAAATATTTCATCGCCGCTTCTGCTGCCTGACTCGATTGACGTTGTAAAGCCACCATCGCATACAGCGGAAAGGATAATAGCTCTAAACCCAGGTACAGAGTTAGTAAACTATTCGCCGACGTCAACACCAACATACCCAGTATTGAAAATAAACCCAATAAATAATATTCACCCGAATGAATATGTAACTGCTTAATCGCATCACGTGCATAAACAAAGGCAAATAGACTAAATATCAAAATACATAACTTAATAAAATAGGCGACCAAATCCCAGGTAAAATGTTGATGAAAAAGGAATTGCGCGGGTACATGATGTAGATGCATCACTAATGCCAGCGTAATGACCAGGCTTATTTGCGTCGCACTATAGGTGAGCAAACTGGATTTCTGTTCTACAAATAATTCGAGTAATAAGATCACACATGTCATCAACAATAAAGCGATTTCAGGAGCAGCAGGAAATTGGAGTAATTGTTGTAATGTCATCATAATTTAGTTTGCAAACTCCAATGTAAAATTGAGTCTATGGAGGCATGCATGATCGTTAGTAAAGGAGCAGGATAAATACCGATAAAAATAATCGCCACTGCTAGTAAAATAAACACCAGTTTTTCAAAACCATGTATATCACTACTTTCAGCGATTAAAGGATTGGTAATTTCACCAAAAAATACGCGCTTATACATATACAGTGTATAAGACGCACTGAGAATTAATGTAGTGGCGGCAATCGTAGTAATCCAAAAGCTAGCTTGCATGGCACTGAGGATGATCATGAATTCGCCGACAAAGCCGGAGGTGCCTGGCAAGCCAACATTCGACATGGCGAACAACATAAAAAATGACGCCAGTAAAGGCATGCTGGTCGCAAGACCACCATAATCTTTGATCTGACGACTCCGAAATCGATACGCCAACATCCCGACCGCCAAAAACATCGCACCCGAACTAAAGGCGTGTGAAATCATTTGCACCATCGCCCCTTCTAAACTCATGTACGCCAATAACGTGTTATGACTCTGTTTCATGATGGCAAATAACATAAAACAACCGAGCACCACAAAACCCATATGTGCGATCGAGGAGTAAGCAATTAAACGTTTCATGTCCACTTGTGCCAAGGCCACCAAACCTATGTACACGATAGCAATCAAGGCCAGCGCTATCATAAAACCATCTAATAAACGACTGGCATCAGGAACGATTGGCAACGTAAAACGCAGAAAACCGTAGCCTCCTAACTTCAACATTAATGCCGCCAATACTACTGAACCACCCGCGGGTGCTTCGGTATGCGCATCAGGTAACCAAGTATGTAGTGGCCACATCGGAATTTTTACGGCAAACGCAATTAAAAAAGCGACAAAGATCCATACTTGCACCGGCATGGTCAATTTCATCGGATAAAAATGCGCAATCAAAAAGTCATGCTCTGGGTTATGCACGCCGAGATACAGTAAAGCAATCAACATCAATGCCGAGCCAAAAAACGTATATAAGAAAAATTTTATCGAGGCATACGAACGATTATCACTACCCCACACACCGATACTCAGATACATAGGAATCAGTATTGCTTCCCAAAACACATAAAACAGTATTGAATCGGTGGCAGCGAATGTTCCTATCATCATGCCTTGCATGAGTAAAAACGCCGCCATATATTGCGCAACTCGCAGAGTGATACTGCGCCAAGCTGCCAAAATAACCAGTAAAGTCGTAAACACCGTTAATAGGATGAGTGGCAAAGAAATACCATCCACACCTAAAGCATAATTAATATTGTATACCGTTATCCACGGAATATTTTCTTGGAACTGCATACTGCTAAGAGCAGGATTAAAATCCAAGTACAACGGTACACACAATAGCAACGTAATCAGTGAAGTCATTAAAGCAATCACGCGCGCGCGTTGCGGGTAACGATCGCCATTAACGGCCACCGCCAGTACACCGCCGAATACCGGCAACCAAATAAGTAAACTTAATAAGTGGTTATGTATAAACAAAGCTAATAAATTTAAAAACATTCTTATACTACAAATTTATAAGGAATAAACCGATAATGATTCCCAACACCATAATAAACGCATATTGATAAATGTAACCCGATTGCAAACGACGTAATACATTGGAAAGCCAACTAATACGTCTTCCTGAGCCGTCAATCAATTTTTGATCAAGTACATTTGCATCGACATTAAAAAATATTTTTGCTAGGCGTCGACCACCATTCGCAAATACGCTCTGATTAAATGCATCAAAACCATATTTATTCACTAAAACCCGATACAACCAAGCAAAATGTTTTTGCGCCCAAATAGGAATGGCAGGAAATTGACAATAACAAAACCACGCCAATACAATGCCAAGCAGCGAAAAAATAGTTGCCGTACTTAACAGTTGCTCAGAAGTCAGCATCTGATGATTGGGTAATACACTCAGGCTGCCAGCGAGTAAACCTGGAACATTTAAAAAAGGCTGTACTAATAAAAATCCTGCAATAGCAGATGGAACCGCTAATACAATTAAACTAAATTTAACGATAGTGGTGGTTTTTTGATAATGTTTGACGGGCATGCGTGCTTTGGTATGAAACACTAAGAAAAAAGCACGAAAAATATAAAATGCGGTAACCAATGCACCGATTAACACACAGTAATAGGCGTAGGCAGCTGCGGGTAAAGTCGATGCATGCACTGCATCGATAATCGCATCCTTAGAATAAAAACCTGAAAAAGGCGGTAACGCGGCTAATGCTAAGGCACCCACTAAAAAACAAACATAGGTCAACGGCATGACTCTGGCTAAGCCACCCATTTTACGAATATCTTGTTCATGATGCATGGTTAAAATAACTGAACCCGCCGCCAAAAATAATAAGGCTTTGAAAAAAGCATGTGTGACTAAATGAAACATGCCTGCTGCGTAGGCCGAAGCACCTAAACCAACCATCATATAGCCGAGTTGCGAAAGCGTAGAATAAGCAATGATGCGCTTAATATCGTTTTGCACGATTGCCACTAAGCCCATAAATAAAGCGGTAGTCGCACCCAAAATTAAAATAAGATTTAATACGCTCGGTGCATATTCATATAAAGGCGAAAGACGTGCGACTAAATAAACACCGGCGGTAACCATGGTCGCCGCGTGAATTAACGCAGAAATAGGTGTAGGACCTTCCATGGATTCCGGCAACCAAACATGCAACGGTATCTGTGCAGATTTTCCCATCGCGCCGACGAATAACAGAAAACAAATAACCGCAATAACCGAATAAGAAGTATGTGGAAAAAGACTGATACTCGCGTCTTGCAACGCAGGTGCGGCATGAAAAACTTGGTAATAATCCAAACTGCCAAAATAATTGAATAATAAAGCAATACCTAGAAAAAAACCAAAATCGCCAACACGATTCACCAGAAAAGCCTTTAAACTTCCGGCATTCGCCGCTTCACGTTTAAACCAAAAGCCAATCAACAAATACGAAACTAAACCCACTGCTTCCCAGCCAAAAAACAACTGCAAAAAATTATTCGCACTCACCAACATCAACATCGCAAAAGTGAATGCCGACATATAACTAAAAAAACGCTTATAACCCGGATCGCCGGCCATGTAAGTGACGCTATAAATATGCACGATCAATGAGATAAACGTGACGATTAGCAGCATCACCACCGCTAATGGATCAATTAAAAAACCGATATTAAAGCGAAATTTGCCGGTTAAATCCCACAAATAAAGATTGCCGTCAAAAGTACCGCCATGTAAAAAAAATAACTGATAAGCAAAGTACAGTGATAAAACGAATGAAACAGCAACGCCTAAAATAGTGATGCGATGCGCCAGACGATCACTGATACGTCGACCGCCTAAGCCAGCAAATAAGGCGCCTGCTAAAGGACATAATACCAATGCGAGGTTGATTAACTGATAATGACTCATTACCAACTACCCCTTTAAACGATTTAAGGCATCAACTTGGATGCTATGCCGCGTGCGGAATAAAACAATCAGTATTGCTAAGCCGATGGCCGCTTCCACCGCTGCCACGGCTAACACAAAAAACACAAACACTTGGCCGGATAAATCCGCAAAAAAATGTGAGAACGCGACAAAATTCATATTTACGGCTAATAGTAGTAGCTCGACACACATCAGTAAAATAATGATATTTTTCCGATTGATCACCAAGCCAAGTAAACCCAAGCTAAATACGATAGCAGCGAGTATTAAGTAATAGTTTAACGGAATCATTTTTTTCTCTCGGCTGGCATTTTTATAATTCGTAATCGATCCGAAGGCTTAACTTTTAATTGCAATTCAGGTGCAATCGCTTTATTCAAACGCTTTTCACGAAAACTTAAGGCAATAGTCGCAATAATACCCACGAGCAGTAAAACGCCGGTAATTTCAAAGGGATAAGCATACTGCGTATACAATACATCACCTAACGCTTGTGTATTACTCGCATCTTGAGCCAAGGGCAACAGGCCGGCGCTACCCGAAAGGGGAAACACTGCGTAGATAAGTAATGCCAATAAGATCAGTACACTGACAACCGCAAAAAACAGATAACGCACAAAACCCGGTTGTTTTTCAGCGCTATCAATATTCAACGTCATAATCACGAATAAAAATAGCGTCATGACCGCACCGACATACACTAAAACCAAGATTAAACCTAAAAATTCTGCTTCTAATAATATCCATAAAGCAGCAGCAGAAAAAAAAGCTAATACCAAAAATAACGCACAGCGCACCGGATTACGAAAAATGATCGTCATCAATGCAGCAGCAATAAGCACTATAGCAAAACCAAAAAAAGCAAATTGTTGTAGAAGCATTATTACCCTATAATTTTTACATTTTATAATTTTTCAGAAACTCGTGGTTCCGGCTAACTATTCACATAAGGCTTAGCCCTCCCCGTTTTAGGTTGCCACCTACTTTAGCGATACTTCACTTGCAAAATGGTAGTTTTAGGGCTCCTAGCCTGAGGTATTGCCTAAACCAATCACTATTTATGTAAACCTAACTTCGCAAGTCCTAGGTTAAATGCTAGCATTCTAAATGACCAATCTATGCATAGCAACTTCCTATTAAAAATTTTGACTTCAAAGCCATCGACGATCGCTGAAATTAAGCCCGCCTTGTCCTCTCGCAAAAAAAGCTATTATCCTAGCTTCAATAATACGTACACTTCAGCGTCATTAGAATAGAATCATTTTGTCTATTTTTATGCTGGCTTAGGTTTTTTTTACTTTTTTCCTGGTGCCTAGCTTACATTCTGCAATGCTATTTTAAGTAAAATTTAATAAAAAACTGTTAGTCTAATAATAATCCTATACCATTAAGGAAAAATTTTATGTCTAAGGATATTAAAACCTACATTCAAGAAGTCACTTTTCTTACCGAACAACCAAATATTTTATTGCAGAAAAAGATAGACAACCAACCTATGAGTATTCCTTATAAAGTAGGAAATACAGTTCATTTTTTAACCCCTCCTGTTAAGGACGATAATCATCATCTTAGGGTTCAGTATGGCAACGAAAAGGAAAAAACCAAGTTAGAAAAATTTTTTATAAACCCTACCGAACGTTAACAAAGAAGACTTTATCCCACAAAGGTGCAGATATTGAATTCAAAGATTTGCAAGATCATTTTGTATTCTTAGTCTCGTATAAAAAATCTACTTTAGAAGAATTCAAAGAAATAGTAAAAAAATTTCCAGATAAGGTTAAAAATCTAACTCAAGAGGCATATGACAAAATAGAAGATTTCGCAGAACAATTGGGGGAAAAAAGCAACCAAGAATTTACAGAATTAAAATACAATCTTAAAGAATTTAAAACACAGTGGAATATCTACAGAGAACCCAACTCAGCTAAGAAATTAGGAAAGAAGTTTACTAGTGAATTTCAAAAGCTCTACAAAAAAATAAAGGAAGAAATCAATACTCTTAATGATGATGTTAATAGTTTATTTGAAGACGAAGAAACAGAAGTAATAGATGTAGAAAAAAATAGCTTAGAAAAATTACCTACAACGGCTAATAAGCCTATATATAACACCGCTTGCAAGTTACTTGACAAATTCGAGATACAAACAGGAATGATTTATTATATTAATAATGAAAACCTTTACTGCATTTACCGAGGAGATAATCATTACCTAAAAGCCTTTGATAAGTTAATTGCGTTGATGAATCCACAAGAATTAGCTATACAAAATCGGAATCCTCATGATTCCTTAGTTAAAAATCAAAATACTCTGACAAGAAATCACAGGGGAAACGATCTACAATTATTCAAAAAAACTTTGATTGTGGTCAGTATTCTTGTCACTGCCGGTCTCATTGGCGCTCTGATTGCCGCCGCGACCGTTTTATTCTCTCCTTTTATTGCATTAGCGTTAATCCCTGTACTTGGGATTAGCAGCTTAGGTTTATATAAAGTTTGTAAAAAGGCAGAAGTTGTCTCTGTCGACAATTCTTTATCTCAACAACCACCAAAGTTCAAATCCAAATATCTGCAAGCTAGAGTAATAGGTAACGTCGATGTCATTTCTCCTGCTGGCCCTTCTCATGACGCAAAGGCAGACAACAATCCGAATCCAAATGATGATAGGACAACTACAGCAAGTTTTAAGGGCAGGTAATTTTTAACATCAGAGTGTGCAAGGATGCACATTAAACGCGATAAAAATGATATCGACAAGCTTAGGGATGCTCCATTCAAGACTCAAAAATGGCATTTTTAGCGCATCCTAACACAATTAGCATGCACCGAGTCAGCAATATTTCAGAAAACTTAACTCCGTGAACGCGTATTTTAAATGTTAGCATTCTAAATGACCTTCCTAATAGAAACCATTAGTGTCACCAAATCCTGCCGCTTTCAATATCACGCATTTATTTTAAATAAATGCAGAATGGGTCTGCTATTTAAACCCTTCCAAAAAACTCTTAAAAAAAACTTAAGAATTTAGAGGTATACTAATTAAAAATTAGAGTTGGAGCTCTTATGATTCCTAGCAAAAAAGACCCCACACTGCCCAAATATTCCCATCAACTTCAAATCCTTAATCGTTTTTCCAATTTTATCGCTAATACAGGCTTAAATAGCACAACTAAAGAAAATGCCTACAAAGTTATAGATTGTCTAAAATTTATTAAGATTAATTTAGACTTTATTGGTTATGCGGTAGAACATCGAAATGATGATTCTATCTATACCTATGCCCAAGACAAACCAAAAGGAGTTATCCGAGATTTCAATAATACCGCCATGCATTTTAATAGCTATTCTTCTACCGCGCTTGTCCAATTAGGATTAAAAAATCTTGTTGAACAATTTGAACAGGCTATAGAAGCTATGCAAAAAAAACACGAACTTGAAGCTTTTGCAAAAAAATTACATTTCGATGGGGATATTGGGTGTATAGAGGCAAGAACCGCTGCCGCATTATCCTTTGCTGCAACTCGCTTAAGTAGCGTCGTTCATTCCTTAGATGACCGAATGGAAGAATTTTATTCCCTCTCACAGAATGACAATGATCCTAGCAATATAGTCAATAAAGCCATAGACTTTTTTAAGCCATGGATGGGACAACAAGCTATTTGGGGAGATACAAAATATGTGATTAATTCAGCTTTAATTAAACGATATCTTACCGAGATACTGGTAATTAATTTGCCAGCTGCAATTATCTTAGATGAATTAAAAGAGAAAGAGGGAAATCCACACCACTTAGCCCTTATTGAAGATATTAGTTCTCAAGAATTAATACAAGTATTATTAACTCGAGAATATGGGCTTAAATTTTTGAAAATAGTGAGTTTGAATCAATCTTCAGAAGTTATTTTAGCGTTACTGCATAAAATAGACAATGAAACGATTAAAAAATTATTTAATGAAAATCCAAAGTTTTTTAACGCAAAATTCCTAAATCTTTTACTCGAAAATCATTCCGCTGCGGTGTGTGAAGCATTATTCGAAAAATTAAGTGAGCAAGGAATCGATCATTTTAACACTCAATTCAAAGAAATTTTACTGCAACGCTTTAAAAAATCGATTAAACCCTCATCCTTTTTTACATTTATCCAGATTAAAGCTACTCTAAATTATCTAGTCGAAAATCGAGTAAAAAATGGGATTTTTTGTCTGATTGGATTGAGCTTCACTTTACTCACGGCCCTAGCAGTCATTGGCATTCCTTATACTCTAACCATCTTACTAACTCTATCTGGATTGTCTATAGGATGTTTCCCTTTTATTGGTGCTTTTGTTGTAGTAGGGATTCTTGCTGTAATTCCTATAATAGTGCTGTTGCTGTTAGGGATAGACTTTATTCGTATTGTCATTAATCCCTTTAAAAGCATCTACAAGTTCCATAATTTAAAACAAAATCTCCTGAATAATGTTTTAGCTTTACAATCCACTCGTTTGTTAGCATTATTTTTTTCTAATTTTTCATCACAACAACTTAAAACGCTGAATTTTCCTTTGATTGACTTACAAAAACGTTTACCTGATTTATTATTTACTTCCAACCTCTCAGTTGCTCCAGAAATAGAAGATACTTTTTACCAATATTGGTACTCAAATTCAACACTCCGATCGCTACTTATCGATAATGAACAGCCCTTGTTAGTGGAATGTATTAATAATTATTTTGAAGGGAAATTAGCTAAGCCGCATCCAAAAATAATTCTTTTAATTGAAGAATGTTTGGCTGAAAAGGCAAAGAAACAGGATTTATGGAGCAAAGAGCAAGCATTTTTAGAGGATATCAAACAAAACGATCAAGTCTTTCCTCAGAAAAGCTTAGAAGAAATTTGGCTTAACGGTGTAGGTAGTTGGAGTTATTATCGCTATTTAAAACAAAAGAATGATTTATCTACGCAAATCCTAGTCGATCGTTTACTCCTAAAAAATGAATTATTCGGTGCAGATTGGCGCAACGAGAATTTCACTCAATATCTATGCGACTTCCGATTAAAGCAAAAAGAGGAGCAACAAGCGTTTGAAACAGCAAAAAGCTGCATTAAAACCAATAATGGATTAGCTAAAGTGATTAAACCCAACAATTGGAGATTTTTTATGAAGCAATTAGCAAATCCAAAGCATCGAGAGTCGTCATTACGTAAATCAGTTCCAATAACCGATGGTACTAAGAAATATGTTCATTTAACAGATAAAGTTATTTCTTATCAAAAGGATCGACATCCAAAACCAAAAACAAACTACTCTCATACAAAAAAAACTTCAACAACCCTGCTTTCTCCGCATTTATTAACATTTCTCTTTAGCTCGGACGGAGGAATCCTGTTCGATCGTCGGCAATGCCAGGTGAAAGCATTACTGCTGCGCAATGCCATCACTTACAAGCATAAATGGGTAGGAGAAGAAACTTCTGTCAACAACTATAAAAGCTCTATACAAGGTATTAACGAAACAAATGAACAACGTTTTATAGAAAAAATACAAACTACCAGTACAATGAATGAAGTATTGGCAAAACTAAACAAAGAAGCGTTACGCGCGATTATTATTCAAAGTAACACGCCTACAGAGCGTTTGAGCGCTATTCAGCGTCGAGATGAAATAGAATCTACGTTTTCTAAGCGTTTACCTATCCTATTTTATGAGCCTGCACAAAAAAGCTTAAAGACTTATACATTACTAGCGCAAGAACGTGATCAATATAATGAAAAAAAGGATATACCACGAGGTAATCGTTTATGGGGTTATAAATCCTTAACTTCTTCTAGATAAACCGAGTTAACTTAGCGATAAGGGGCATCTTCTTTCCTTTCTTCTGCTATCTGTTTCTCATACTTATCACCAATTGCCAACAATTTTTCTTTGGTCATAATCTGTTCGCCACGATGTTCAAAATGATAATGTGGAATATTAGTCTCCACGATAGCATCGACTGGACAAGATTCTTCGCAAAATCCACAATAGATACATTTAAACAAATCGATCTCATATAAGGTCGTACGTCGTGACCCATCATCGCGTGGCTCTGCTTCAATGGTAATGGCTAAGGCTGGACACACCGCTTCACACAATTTACAGGCAATACAACGTTCCTCACCATTGGGATAACGACGTAACGCATGTAAACCGCGAAACCGGACTGAACGTGGCGTTTCCTCTTCGGGAAATTGAATCGTGACTTTTTTCTTAAAAAAATGGCGACCGGTCACACCCAGTCCCTTAAAAAGTTCCCAAAGTGTAAAGGTTTTAATGAGCTGTACTATTTTTCTTAATAAGTTCATGCGTTAAACCAAGGACCCCATTTAAATTGTACCGCTAGTGCCACGACTGATACCCAAAGTAAAGTCACCGGAATTAATACTTTCCAACCCAAACGCATTAGCTGGTCATAGCGATAGCGTGGGAAAGTCGCTCGCGACCAAATGAAAAGCCCCAAAAAACCAGCCATTTTTATAAAAAACCAAATAATACCAGGAACCCACGCCAACGCCTGATCTAACACTGCGACGCCTTGAAAAGGTGACAGCCAACCACCTAGAAATAATAAACTGGCAATCGCTGCGATCAAAATCATATTCATATATTCAGCGAGAAAGAATAAAGCAAAACTTACACCTGAATACTCGACATGAAAACCCGCTACAATTTCGGATTCTCCTTCCGCCAAATCAAAAGGAGCACGATTGGTTTCAGCAATTCCCGAAATCCAATAACAAACAAATAAGGGTAGTAGTGGTAACCAATACCAATGCCAAATGCCGCCTTGTTGGCGAAGCACAATATCATGCAGATTCATACTGCCCGCTGCTAATAAAACACCGACAAACGCAAAGCCCATGGCAATTTCATAAGAAATGGTCTGCGCAGCGGCACGTAACGAGCCCAGCAACGCATATTTAGAATTGGTCGCCCAGCCAGCAATTAAAATGCCATACACACCCAACGAAGTAATCGCAAACAAATAAAGTACGCCGGCATTAATTTGTGTTAATGCTAAACCTTCGCTAAACGGAATAACTGCCCATGCGGCTAACGCGGGCGCGATGGTAATAACCGGCGCTAAAATAAATAAATAACGATTCGATGCGGTGGGAACAATAATTTCTTTGGTAATTAACTTAACTACATCGGCGATTGGCTGTAGAAAACCTAAGGGTCCCACCCGATTTGGACCTATCCGGGTTTGCATATAACCGATGCCTTTACGTTCAATAAAGGTTAAATACGCGACAGTAAGTAATAAAGGAATGGTAATGACAATGATCTTAATCAAGATCCAAATTAATAACACTAAATCATTCAGCATAGAGTCTAACCTCACCAAATGATTCGCCTAAAGCAGCGGTTTCTTCACAACCGGCAGCGATGTAAACACAATGATCTGGAATACTTGCTTGTATCGACAAAGGTAATAAAGCCTGACCTACTCCTTGTTCGATACGAATTAATTGACCCGAGGTAAAATTTAATTCACTGGCCAATGCAGGATTAATCACCACACCAACGGGTTCAGTTGTTGCTGACGCTTGTAGGGCTAAGGATCGACGCACTAAACTATCCACACCGTAAATAGGCCATTCACTGATACGCGTTATACTCTTCATACGCTTCGCACTTGAACTTTTGTCTGCGATGCTCGCGCGGGTGATTGCATTTTGTGTATCAATCTCAACCGCAAGACTAGCTTGGCCAAGATATTCTAGTAATGTTGGCTCCAGTTCTTCGCGAATAAAGGCATGATCGGATCGATTAAAATCCGCTAATTCCAAACTATTTCCCAAAGTTTGCAGAATTTCCCACGCCGAACGCGCTTGTCCTAATGGCGGTATCACCGCTGAAAAGCTCTGCCAACAACCGGCCAGATTGATAAAACTACCTTGAATCTCGGCAAATGTTGCCATCGGTAAAATAATATGCGCATGATCTAATAAGGATTGCGCTTTAAACGGTGATAAAGCCAATACAAAATCGGCTTGCTTTAATGCCTTACTGACCTGTTGCGGATTAGCGCAATCTAATGTGGGCTCGATATTCAATAACATAAACGCACGTAAATCCGCATCGAACATTTCAGCGGCGGATAAACCAGGTTCAGCGACAGAAACACCGCACGGCAAACGGTGTGGTATCGCGCCGGCTAAGCTAGCGCCGGCACTATTTGCACCTTCGCTTAAAGTCACACAGCGTGCACCGGTTTGCTGAGCAATAAACTGCGTTAAAGATCGAATTAAACTGGCTTGTGGATGATTATGTGCCAAAGCACCTAACACGATCAGCGTATTTTCAGCCGCTTTTAATTGTTCAACTAAGTCACTTTCGATGTCAATGGGCGTGAATTCAGCAAACGCTGCCAATGATTTTTCATCTGCTGCCAAGGCTTGCGCAATCCCTAATAAAGTCGGCACCAAGGCATCCGGACTCACGCACCAGTTTTCATGTAATGCAAAAGGAACGCTGACATCCACGCAATGCAGACTCGCAATTCTTGTACCAGCTAAATTCGCTTTGCGTAAACGATGTGCCGCTATCGGCTGTTCACGCCGAATATTCGAACCCACCAACCACACAAAATTGGCCTTTTCGAATTCAGATAACGTGATCCCTGGCGGGCACAGCGCTGAGTGCATTTGATCCGACACATCGGTTTGATGTAAACGATGATCAATGTGTGATGTCCCTAAGCCACGCAATAATTTTTGGAAAAAATAAAACTCTTCTGTCGTACAGGAAGGCGAAGCCAAACCCCCGACAGTTTGAGAACCGTGTTTTTGCAGAATTTTTTTAAATTCAGTCACTACTTTTGCTAACGCGGTTTCCCAATCGACAATAAACCATTGCCCATTTTCTTTAATATGCGGTTTTGTTAAGCGTTCTTTACTATGAATGCCGAGATAACTATATCGATCGCGATCCGACAACCAAGTTTCATTGATCGCTTCATTTTCACGTGGCACAGCGCGCATCACTTGTTCGCGACGCGTGTGTAAATAAATATTCGAGCCCAAACAATCGTGCGGCGCTATGCTAGCCGATTGTTGTAATTCCCAAGCACGCGCCGTAAACCTAAAGGGTTTCGATGTGAGTGCGCCCACCGGACAAAGATCAATAATATTTCCTGATAATTCTGATTCCAAACTATGTTCGATATAGGTGCTGATTTGCAAATCTTCGCCACGATTCAGTGTGCCTAATTCTTTAATTCCAGCAATTTCTTGACCAAAACGCACGCAACGTGTGCATTGTATGCAGCGTGTCATTTCAGTCGCAATCAATGATCCTAAATTATCGTCTTTGACGGAACGTTTACCTTCAGTAAACCGTGACAGTGAAGAGCCATAACCTAAAGAAAGATCTTGTAATTCGCATTCACCACCTTGATCACAAATCGGACAATCTAAAGGATGGTTAATCAACAAAAATTCCATCACCGAACGTTGCGCTTCTTTGGTTTTCGATGAGGTGGTATAAACTTTCATACCTGCGGTTACTGGCGTCGCACAAGCCGGTAAGGGTTTCCCGGATTTTTCCACCTCGACCAAACACATACGACAATTGGCAACTATGGAAAGTTTTTTATGATAGCAAAAACGTGGAATATAAATACCCGCCTTATCGGCCGCTTCTATAATAGTGGTATTTGGTTCGACGTTAAAAGTACGACCATCTATTTCTATGTCTATCATATTTTTTCTCGACAACTAATCGACTTCTTTCGAAACACAGAAATTTGCTTGAGTTCGCGGCGAACGACTGGCGAGGACCGGAGTTTACTCGAGTAAATGAGGACCGAAGCCAGGTGTTCAACAATGAAATCAAGCAAATTACACAGTTTCGATCTAATCATGCGGATCACCTACTGGGCAACGTTTACGCTCAATATGTTCAATAAAATCATTCCGAAAATGTTTAATAAAACTTTGCACCGGCATCGCCGCCGCATCACCTAAGGCACAAATGGTATGCCCCATAATCTTTCCTGCCACACTATCTAATAAATCCAGATCACTCATCCGCCCTTGTCCATGTTCAATACGGTGTAACACACGCCACATCCAGCCGGTTCCTTCGCGACAGGGAGTACATTGACCACAGGACTCTTCTTTATAAAAATGTGCAATACGCGTTAGGATTTTCACCATGCACGTGGTTTCGTCCATGATGATCACAGCGCCTGAACCTAACATCGAACCGGCTTTAGCAATCGAATCATAATCCATCGTGGTATTCCACATCGCTTCCGCGGTTAACACCGGCATAGACGATCCGCCTGGAATCACTGCTTTTAAACTTCTGCCGTCTTTCATCCCACCTGCAAGCGCTAATAATTCTTTAAATGAAATGCCTAACGGCACCTCAAAATTACCGGGTTTATTGACATGACCGGTCACACTGAATAATTTACAACCACCATTATTGGGTTTTCCTAATTCTAAAAACCACTGTCCACCCTTTTGTAAGATCACCGGAACCGAAGCTAAGGTTTCAGTATTGTTTATTGTTGTGGGGCGACCATATAAACCATAATTCGCAGGAAAAGGCGGTTTAAAACGCGGAAAGCCTTTTTTTCCTTCTAAAGATTCCATTAACGCGGTTTCTTCCCCACAAATATATGCACCCGCGCCTAAATGGTTATACAACTGAAAATCAAATCCAGAATCTAAAATATTAGTTCCCAATAAACCGGCTTCGTAGGCTTCTGCTAGCGCGGTTTCGCAGCGCTCAAAAGGTTCATAATATTCACCACGTATATAGTTATAACCCACGCTAGCACCCATCACATAAGCGGCTATCGCCATCCCTTCAATGAGTTGATGCGGATTAAACCGTAAAATATCGCGATCTTTGCAGGTTCCAGGTTCTCCTTCATCGGAATTACACACGATATATTTTTGACCTGGAGCGCCGCGCGTAATAAAGCTCCACTTTAAGCCCGTCGGAAACCCTGCCCCACCGCGACCACGTAAACCAGAAAGCTTCAACTCAGCAATAATTTTTTCCGGAGGGGTTTTTTCTTTTAAAATCCTTTCCCAAACTTGATAACCACCCACACGCCGATAATTAGGCAAACTCCAAGGCTCATCAAAATGTAAGGTACGAAAACAAATATCATTCGCCATCTAAGTTATCCAAGATTTTATCTAGTTTTTCGGGTGTTAAATCTTCATAATAACGTTGTCCGATATGGACTACTGGGGCATTTGCGCAAGCACCCAAGCATTCGACTTCGCGTAAGGTAAATTTTTCGTCAGTGCTGGTTTCACCAAAATTAATTTGCAAACGATTTTGCAAATGCTTAACAATTTTGTCACAACCGCTCAACATACAAGAAATGTTGGTGCAAACTCCAATCTTATGCCGACCTATCGGCTTGAGTTCATAAAGCGTATAAAACGTGGCTACTTCATAGGCGGTCACGCGTGACATCTCTAAATAATCAGCCACCGCATCAATTAAGTCTTGAGATAAATAACCACCATTGTAATCTTGAGCAAGCGTCAACGCCGGTAACACCGCCGATTGTCTACGTTCAGGTGGATATTTCTTGGCCCATTTCTCAATAGCGATTTTTAATGCTTCTGGCAATAGGTCGCTTTTGTTATTCGTCACACTCTTCATCGATCGATTTCACCAAATACGATATCAAGACTGGACAATATGGCGACCAAATCGGCAATCATATGTCCGGAAACCAATTCATTTAAAGCGGCCAAATGTGGAAAGCCCGCTGCGCGTATTTTAACCCGATAAGGCTTATTAGCGCCATCCGATACCATATAAATTCCAAACTCCCCTTTGGGATGTTCTATCGCGGCATAGGTTTCACCCGGTGGCACACAATAACCTTCGCTAAAAAGTTTAAAATGATGGATCAGTGATTCCATATCGTCTTTCATCTGCAAACGCGTCGGTGGCACCACTTTATGCTCAGTCAACGTCACTGGGCCCGGATTAGCACGTAACCAACCCACACATTGTTTAATTAAAGCATTTGATTGACGCATTTCTTCGATGCGTACCAAATAACGATCATAACAATCGCCTTTACTACCTATTGGTATATCAAAGTCTAATTCATCATACACTTCATAGGGTTGTTTTTTGCGCAAATCCCAAGCGACACCCGAAGCGCGCAAAATTGGACCGGTACAGCCTAATTGTAAAGCGCGTTCTGCTGATAATACACCAATACCGACAGTTCGTTGTTTCCAAATACGGTTATCAGTGAGCAAGGTTTCATAATCGTCAATCAGCTTAGGAAATCGTGTAATAAAACTTTCAATAAAGTCTAATAAACTTCCCTCACGATTAGCATTCATCTCACGGGTTTCTTTTTCATTATGCCATTGTGAAGGTTTATATTGTGGCATTTTGTCCGGCAAGTCGCGATACACACCGCCTGGTCTATAATAAGTTGCGTGCATACGTGAACCTGACACGGCTTCGTAACAGTCGATTAAATCTTCGCGTTCGCGAAAGCAATATAAAAAAACGGTCATCGCACCGATGTCTAAAGCATGCGCACCTAGCCATAGCAAATGATTCAAGAGTCGCGTGATCTCGTCAAACATGACACGAATATATTGAGCACGTTTCGGAGGCGTTACGCCTAATAATTTTTCTATCGCTAAGACATAGGCATGTTCATTACACATCATGGACACGTAGTCCAAACGATCCATGTAACCAATACTTTGATTGTAAGGCTTAGACTCGGCCAGCTTTTCGGTTGCGCGATGCAATAAACCGATATGCGCATCTGCCGATTGGATAACCTCACCGTCTAATTCTAAGATTAAACGCAACACACCATGCGCAGCAGGATGCTGCGGACCAAAGTTTAAGGTGTAATTACGTATTTCAGGCATGCATTTACTCGTTCTGGTTTTTATGAAAACAGGTTAAGGTATCTTCAGGCATTGTTTTACGAATGGTCTTCGGCACTAAGGTACGTGACACCACGGTAACGGGTTGATAAATAACGCGGCCCTCGGTCGCATCATAACGTACTTCAACATGTCCGGTTAACGGAAAATCTTTACGAAAAGGATGGCCGACAAAGCCATAGTCGGTTAATAAACGCCGCAAATCAGGATGTCCACTAAAAAAAACACCATACAGATCAAACGCTTCTCGCTCATACCAATTAGCTGCCGGCCATAATTTAATGATCGACGGCACTTGTGGTGGTTCACCCTGAGCAAACACACGCAAACGTAAACGCTGATTATGCGTGAGTGATAATAAATGATAGACTACGCCAAAACGTGGTTTAGTCCAAGCCACCGGGTGGAGATCACCGCTGGTGTCTACGCCTCGCTCAAAACCGGTTAATGTTGAACGTTCGGTGGTCCATTCACTGATGCCATACTCAGCATAGTCCACGACACAAACATCTACTAATAGTTCAAACTTAAAATCAGCTTCATCGCGCAGTGCTAAACACACCTCATGTAAGTTTTCAGCAGCAATCTCTAAACTGATTTCACCACGCGCAACGGTTATCTCTTGAATAACCGCATCAAAACGTTGGTTTATTTTTTGGAGATGCAGAACAGCGTCTGACATAGCTTAAGTACGCTCAATAAAGTGTGTTTTTTTTATTTTATTTTGTAACTGTATAACACCATACACTAACGCCTCTGCGGTGGGCGGACAACCCGGCACATAGACATCCACAGGCACAATTCTATCGCAACCGCGGACTACGGAATAGGAATAATGGTAATAACCTCCACCATTCGCGCAGGATCCCATAGATATCACCCAGCGCGGCTCGGCCATTTGATCGTAAACCTTGCGTAAAGCAGGAGCCATTTTGTTGCACAAAGTTCCAGCAACGATCATGACATCAGACTGCCGCGGACTGGGACGAAATACCACACCAAACCGATCCAGATCATAACGTGCTGCAGCCGAATGCATCATCTCTACCGCGCAACATGCCAAACCAAACGACATCGGCCATAAGGACCCACTACGCGCCCAGCCGAGCAGCTTATCTAGGGATGTAGTAACAAAACCTTGTTGTTGTAATAATGGTTCTATTCCCATTGTAAGGCCCCTTTTTTCCACTCGTATATAAAACCTATCAATAATAAACCCAGAAAGATTCCCATCGCTATTAAACCAGGTAGGCCTATGCGTCTTAAGGAAACCGCCCAAGGAAATAAAAAAGCCGTCTCTAAATCAAAAATGATGAATAATATAGCAACGAGATAATACCGGATATCAAAAGGCAGTCGCGCATCACTGATACCTGGAAAACCACATTCATAGGAAGATAACTTGGCCGGATCAGGACGTTGCAACCCCGTTAAATGACCGATGGATAAGGCCGCCACACCAACAAATAAGCCAAAAGCAATAAAGATCAGTATGGGAAAATAATTTTGTAACATGGTTTTTTCATTACCCTGTGCAATTTTGTCGCTAGTATACAACCTTCGCTGGGCAAAATTCTATACTTAATACAAAGATCACCGTCATGGCGAGCGAATGTTCATTCGGGTGGCCATCCAATAGATTGCCGCGCACCTACGGTGCTCGCGATGACGAAATTTTATCGCTAAGCGTGAATTTAATTTAAAAAAATTTCTGAATACTCTTAAAGATTGAGCTCTAATTTAATAGATGTTAGGATGCCAAATAGGCTTAAAAATTTTAAGGAAAAATAATATGCACCCTGTAATGATGGATTATGATTGGGTACCGCTTTCTACGCAGCCCTACCTACTAGAATGTGATGTTGATTTAGTGAAAGAAGCTTTATATAGCATTCTTCATCCAGTTGCTGAAAACTCAGATACACCCCCAGAGTCTATACAAATAGCACATGCACTTAATAAGTATATCGAAGAATGTAATAACGCTTTTTTGGCCAGTGAACGTATTCGACTTTTTTTATTATTAAGTCTATTGGTTAGTTTGACCATCTCCCTTATTGCGCTGGCTACGCTGCCGGTTAGCACCGTCAGTGTTACTTTAATTTGCATCGTTTCTTTAATATTATTTTCAGTTAATGTTTTTACGTTATTTCATCAAATGAGTGGTTATCAACAAGAAATCGATTGGAACAAACTAAAAACACACTGCTCAGAGTATACAAAAAAATTATATTCTAAACAGAAAATTTCTAGCCCTACCTCTATTTCATGCCTGTTTTCAGCTAAAAAAATCCCACTAAATGACGCGTTGCACAACAACATAAATAACTATCGTTTAAATGATGCTGAAGAGCGACTATCCTCTATCGATGAAGATTCCTATGAAGCTTCGGTCGAATCTAATGGGCGCAGACCTTTAATTTCGCTGACTTAATAGATCCTTCCATACGGAAAAACAAAGACCCTCATCTGCTAATAAATCTAATATCTATAATACACATTGTTTATACTCGGTTTCGTTCGGTGTTTGCAGATTACATACCAGCGCAGGGTAAATGAGATTTGAAAAAATTGAGCTCTCTCGACCAACAGCAAAGAATTTTTTGTATTCCTTTAAATACTGAGTATTTTTTGATAATTGCTTAAGACCATGTTCTAAAGTGCATACTTTACAATCCGCTTGATAGATTTGGTTAAAAGCATACTCTAATTTCCATTTTCCTTCCTGCAATGGATAATAATAAGTGAAATAATTCTTAAGCACATAATGCTGTGGATCGTAATAATAAACTTTATACGCAGGATTATTACCTACCACCGGACTAATGGATGGCGTAGCACTTATCACGACATTATTGGCAACCCCATTAAATTGCAGTAACTGTGCCCAATCCACATGTAAATGCGCAGGTAAGATCGCCATAATATGCGGAGCAGAACATTTAAGTAAATGCAGAAACTGATCGATATAGCGCGACTGCCAAAGTCCGAGTGCTGCAACAGGAATGTCGCGACTAATACTTGCTTCGGCAAGATTAGGTATATGTAATGCAATTAAAGCTTTGCTTTGGGTAGGGTCTAATAAGGCTAGTTGTTTTTTTAGCCAATTTAATTCGCGTTGTGCCTCTTGATCCATACCTACACCCCGAGTAGAGAAAAACGCGGTATTCAGTACAATTAAGCGCAATCTCTTTTGCGTACTCTTCATGCTTGGTATATCTAAGGCGTAATATCCCCCTGCAGTAAAATCCTTTTGCATCTCCTCACGATCTTTTTTATTCTGAATTAACTTAGACCATATAGGTGCGATATTTTTATAAAATACCGGTTGCGAACTATAGTGTTCGGCATAACTATCATTATTCCCAACAACCATATAGACATTGGTATCAGGAAAAGCCGCAGCCAATTCTTTGGTAATAAATTGCATGGTTTTATCAATAAAGTGTTGTAGGCCTTTTTCTGAAGTGTCGCCGGTATAATGTTGGTAATTTTTTTTATAATCATGACTGAGGAAGTCACCTAACACTAAAACGAACTGTAAATGCTGCTGCTGAGCGATTTTTTTTAGCTCATTCAAGGTCGATTTAAACAATACATAATTGGTATCTTCTTTATACCGAGCTGCCTGGGTGTCATATGCGGCGAGAATTTTTGGCCATGCTGCTGTGGGAGCCACTACCAGCTTATTAATGAGCGGACAGGCTTTACTGCGCTTATTACAAGTATAAAACGGATTAAAATGGATATCTGCAACGCTAACAAAACTAGCGTTCGCTGTAGCAGGTAAAAAGTTTGGCGTAGCAGCAGCTATGTCAACAGGAAAAATTGTTGAAATCACTATCAACACATAAGCAAAAAAGGCAATTTTTTTTAAAGCGTGTATCTGCATAATTTTATATTTATTAAATTTAAGTCATTTACAAGCCACATTTTTATCCAAGGTTTTCACCGAAAAATTTAAGCTTTTATTACCTTGATATTACGCCCTCTAAATAAAAAAGAAAACCATTTTTTAATTTTAAGGTTATAATTTAATTAAAATTTTACAGTGAGTAAATTAAAATGTTGCCGTTAAAAAAGCTAACAAAAAATTGACCTAATTCTTTGCTACCTTATTCGGATACATTAAATGAGGCAGAGCTAAGGAATGTTAATTTTCGATAAGTGTCTTAAATTTTATGATTTTGATTAAAATAATATAAAAAAAGTTTAGTTGGAATTAACTAACACCTTCAACTTGAAAAAGAATTGAGTAAAAATCGCGAAGTAGACTTAAAAAATACTTGCAATGCGGAGGAAGAAAATCATAAAAAAACATCCCCGTTTCAATTTGAAAAATTATTTAAACCGGTTATATCGAATGAATCTAATGATAAAACTGTATTTGTAGAAAAAGCAAATGAAATAAATAATACGCACTTAGACAATAATCTTATAACCTCACAATGCATTAGTATTTCAAATCCTTTGCATGGCATTAATCAGCCTACGCTTTACAAACTAACAACGCTTAAAATAGACTAAAGCGTCAATATTCAACATTCTCTACGAGCGACTGATATGCATAAATGGATGGTAAAGCAAGGTTTTATGTTTCTTGTTATTGTTTTATTCAATCAATCCGCGATTGCTAAAGATGTTTGTGCCTGCCATCCCTCCATCGATTCGCAAAGTCGGCAGTTTATTATTGCCTATGGCTCACTGATGGAAAGCAATTCCAAAAAAGCCACCGATAATCGCAGCGGTGAAAATAAACCGGTTTGGGTTGAACACTATCAACGTGGCTGGTTTTCTAAAGGTTTATCCGATGGATTTAGTACCACTTACTTAGGCGTGATTAAAAGTAAACATGCACATTTTAATGGTACTATCTTCAACTTACCCGCTGCCAATTCATTCAGAAATTATGACGCGCGAGAAAAATATTACTGTCGCGTCTTGGTTACGCCACGCGATATTCACTTATTAACGGGGAAAAAATTACCGCGCGGACAATTTTGGATCTATGAATTAAAGCCTGAATTACTCGCTCCACCCTCCGCTACTTATCCCATTGTCGAATCTTACGTCGATATTTTTTTAGCCGGCTGTTTAGAGATTGAGGAAAAGTATCATTTAAGAAATTTTGCTACGGCTTGTGTCAACACCACCAGTGATTGGTCACTGCATTGGGTTAACGATAGAATTTATCCGCGCCGACCTAGTCTGTATCAGCCTCGAGCCGCAACCATCGATAAACTGCTGCAACAACAAATACCGCAATTTTTTCAGCAAATAAAATTAGAATCTTAATTATTAATTAAGCGATCGCTTCAGTAAAGAGAGACGTTGATGACGTACCAACGCTAATTCGATTAAATGCGTCAATAATTGTTGATAGGATAGACTCGATGCCTCCCATAATTTGGGATACATACTGATCTGTGTAAATCCCGGGATAGTATTCAGCTCATTGAAATAGATTTTTTGCGATTGTTTTTCAATAAAAAAATCTATCCTAGCCATTCCCGAACAATCTAAGCAGTTAAATATTTTAATGGCTAGATTCTTTAATTGTTGCAATTGACCTTCCTGCAGTGCAGCTGGAATAATCAATTCTGCACCCTTAGGATCCAAATATTTGGCTTCATAAGAATAAAATTCATGACTAGGGATAATCTCACCCACATTACTCACTAAAGGGTCCGCCCCCCATTGCAGATTCTCTAATACCGCCGTTTCAATTTCACGGATTTCCAATGCTTGCTCAAGCAATATCTTGGTACTATAAGTGAAGGCCATCGCTATGGCATCGGCTAGTTCATTTGGTTTTTTTACTTTAGTAATACCCAAACTTGAACCCACATTCGCGGGTTTAACAAACAGAGGATAGCGTATTTTTTGTTCAATGTTTTGTATCAGTTGCTGTTTTTTAATCGCCCAAACACCCGAATTAAAGCTTAAAAAAGGCATGACTGGAATATCTGCTGCATTGGCTAAGCGTTTGGTCACATCTTTATCCATGCCGATGGCCGAACCTAATACATCCGCACCCACATAAGGCAAACCTAATACTTCCAATAAACCTTGTATGGTGCCATCTTCACCAAAAGTTCCATGTAATACGGGGAAAACAACGTCAACTGGATGTTTTTTATCGCGGCTTAGTTCTACTAAACTATGCAAATACTGCGCATTTTCAGTTTTTAACACTATCGTGTCATTTAAATATAAGTGTTGCATTTCATTGATAAAACAAGCGCCTTGTTTATCAATGCCGATGGGGGTAATGGTAAATTTATTTTTATCTAAATTTTTAATCACTGAAGCTGCGGATAACAACGAAACTTCATGTTCCGCCGATCGACCACCATACAGAACCGCCACTTTAATCTTTGAATTTTCTTTTAAGGACATAAAAGCTCATACACAATAATAAAAGTTCATTATAAAGCCTAATAAAGCTTAATTAAAGCCATCCTGAAAACCTTAAGCAGCTTTACCTTATAACGTCGATCATCAAAACATAAGTCGAGTATTGTTTGCTAAAAATCAATCTATATAGAATTTAATTAAAAGGATTTTTGACAATTTTTTTAAATTATAAAATAGGTCATATTTTTTGAGCCTATTATTCATAGACGGACTAATGATCATGTTAGTATGATAAAAAAGATTTCATGTTCAGGAGATTATTTATGAAATATTATGCTGCTTTTTTAGAAGAATTTGAACCTGTTGAAGAAAAAATAACTTCCTTTTTATTTAACATAATCCTTAAAAATTTAGAGAAAAATAAAAAAAAATCAAAATCTATCCGGATCGATAATGTTAATGAAAAAATTTGGCTGAAAGAAAAATTACTTTTTCATTTCAATAAGCAGACACGATTATTAGAAACAGAATCTGTTCAGACATGCAAAGCGGAGATGATAAAATTTTGTGAGTTATTTCCATACGCCGGATGTAGTGATTTTTTTAAAAATTTAAACTTTGCTAGCTCTGAAACAGAAGCGCTGATGTTAAGTGATAATGGACTTTTATTCTCACAAAGCATGAGGGTCCATAACAGTAAACGTAGCAAAAATCTTGCTTTATTCAATGGCATTGTAAGCCCAAGCTTTGCGATGCAACAAATTTTAATGCATAATTCAGGCTTGGTACTCGGAAATGTCCATAACGATGCCTCCTCTTATGCTACGCTCATCAGTTTACTTCCTACCTGTAAGTCTCAAGAAATAAAAATTCTTTATCTAGAGCTACCTTACTCCATTTTTTCACCCTTATTTGAAGATTTTAATCAGCAAAAATCTGATCATAGACTTATCATCAGTGAAATAAAGAAAGGAGCGAATAAGCTTTATCAAGATAAAACTTTTCTGAATAAATTTGGAAAATTGTTATTAAGAGCAAGAGAGCAGCAGATTAAACTCCAAGCTTGTGATGTTAATTCGTTAAATTTTATCAATCAATCTGAACTGATATTAGATGAAAAACATCGGCTCAATGTAGGAAATGCTTGTATGATAAGAAGCATCGAGGCACTACAATTTCAGCAAAAACATCCTAAATTTCTATTGTTAGTAGGATTAGCTCATGCGCCCACTATAGCCCATGAATTAGGCGTACCCTCCTGCTATATTGGTGACAAGAAAACTATACAAGACTTTTCAGATCTAGCTCGGATAGTGGATTATGAATTTTTTGCCGACAATGCTAGCTTCCATGCTCCAAAATCCAACTTTTTCATGAAGATCCCTCCTCAATTAGATCAAACGAGCGATCCTAAAATTAATGAAATAATAAACCATTGGCATGAACTCATTAAAATAATACCACGATTTACATCGATTACGGCGAGCGAAATTAAAGCCGCAAGAGAGGTATATATAGAATATATCTTGGAAAAATCACATATTCATAAACGCGAAATTTCTGATATTTGCAAAACCCAGCAATCGCTCATAATCGAATCATTGACGCAGGCTATTTACAGTAAATCTATCGAGTTAGCACATCCTAAAAACTGGTATCCATTATTTTATTGTCAACGTCCGTATGGCATTCGATTGGCCGAAGGCGAAGCAAATGCGTTTACCGTAACTCATTTATATGATAATGAAACAATAAAAACTGAAGAAAATTTGGGGAAGTTACATTATCACTAACCCCGTTTAAAACTTTAATTTGAGCCATGAGAATTTTGAGGTACATTAGAAATCGCGTTTTGATGATCAGCGACTTTTTCTCTTACGTCTTTCCATAATGATTTTAATGGCTTTGGCACTTCAATTTTTTAAGCAAATTATCAAAGTCTTAAACGTAAGCAGACTCGACTCAAATATTTCTCGAAGTTAATAAAAAAGTTAAGTTAATGGTAAAACTACGCATAAAAGACAAAGATAAATAAAAGCTTTGCTATCCATTTAAGTTACGTTTAATAATCAATACTGTTCAAGTATGATAAATCTTCTTAACTTAGCTCTCAGGAGAAAAAAATGCCAAAAAAACATCAAGCATCCGAAAATATTCCGCTTTCACCATCAACACCGGTGACCGCTTATGGCAGTACTGCTATAAATTCCCAAACTAACAGCCTAGAAAATATAGCTAATCCCATTAACCAAAGTATCGAAAATACTGATAGAACAGATTCAAATGTCTATGCTAATTTTTTTAGGCAAAAATTTAGAGAAGATTTTCCTGATGAATTTAACTTTTCAATTGGATTAGCAGGTGGAAGTATGAATGCATTTAGATTTTAATTCATAAATGGCCGCGCCCACTTTGTGAGCGCGCCACGACACCAATTATATATTTTTCGCAATTAAATTTTTGGCCAGGCGCTGCGAAATGAGCCAAACTATTATAATAATCAAGTCTGTTGCTTTAGTTCGAGGCGAATTGTTTTTGAGTAGCGGAGTGTACTGGAAAGTACATGAGTACCGCAAACAAGCATTCAACAAAGAAGTAAACAAAAAGACGCTGATTATATACTCAAAGGAATTGTATTTTTGTCAAGGCGCCGCGAAAACGGAGCAACCGGAGTGTATTAATAATACATGAGGATTGCGAGTTGAGTGGCAACACAGACAAAAGTTCAATTGCGAAGAGTATAAAGAAAAAACCCGCGGTTAAGCGGGTTTTTTGGTTACACAGTAGCCTGGCGATGCCCTACTTTCCCATGGGGGAACCCCAAAGTATCATTGGCGCAGAGTAGTTTCACGTCTGAGTTCGGAATGGGATCAGGTGGGACCTACTCGCTAAGGTCGCCAGGCGTTCTTTTAATTTCCGTCATGGCGAGCTCACGTTAGTGAGCGTGGCCATCTAGTTGGATTGCCGCGCGCTACGCGCTCGCAATGACGAGGATTTCTGCCCTCGCATTGACGGAAATAATTCTTAAATAATGCTTATCAAAACAAAAAAATCTGTAAGAAAAATGTTGTGTGGATATGCTTTATTCAGCTCCAAAGTATATTCCAAAGAATAACCAGTTGGATTCTCAAATCAAGCCACACGGTCAATTAGTATGGGTTAGCTCAATACATTGCTGTACTTACACACCCCACCTATCTACGTCGTCGTCTTCAACGGACCTTTAGGAGGAATAAATCCTCGGGAGATCTTATCTTGAGGGAGGCTTCCCGCTTAGATGCTTTCAGCGGTTATCCTGTCGGTACGTAGCTACCCGGCTATGCTTCTGGCGAAACAACCGGACCACCAGCGGTACCTCCACGCCGGTCCTCTCGTACTAGGCGTAGCTCCTCTCAAATCTCCAGCGCCCACGGCAGATAGGGACCGAACTGTCTCACGACGTTCTGAACCCAGCTCGCGTACCACTTTAAATGGCGAACAGCCATACCCTTGGGACCTGCTTCAGCCCCAGGATGTGATGAGCCGACATCGAGGTGCCAAACACCGCCGTCGATATGAACTCTTGGGCGGTATCAGCCTGTTATCCCCGGCGTACCTTTTATTCGTTAAGCGATGGCCCTTCCATTCGGAACCACCGGATCACTATGACCTGCTTTCGCACCTGCTCGACGTGTTTGTCTCGCAGTCAAGCACCCTTGTGCCATTACACGCAATGCGCGATGTCCGACCGCGCTGAGGGTACCTTCGTGCTCCTCCGTTACTCTTTAGGAGGAGACCGCCCCAGTCAAACTACCCACCATACACTGTCCCCAAACCCGTTAAGGGCCCTAGGTTAGAACTTCAACTTTAACAGGGTGGTATTTCACCGGTCGGCTCCACGAATTCTAGCGAACTCGCTTCATCGCCTCCCACCTATTCTACACAGTTAAATTCAAAGTCCAGTGTAAAGCTGTAGTAAAGGTGCACGGGGTCTTTCCGTCTTGCCGCGGGTACGCTGCATCTTCACAGCGATTTCAATTTCACTGAGCCTTGGGTGGAGACAGTGTGGCTGTCGTTACGCCATTCGTGCAGGTCGGAACTTACCCGACAAGGAATTTCGCTACCTTAGGACCGTTATAGTTACGGCCGCCGTTTACCGGGGCTTCGATCCGCAGCTTCACCTGCGCTGACATGACTTTTGATCTTTCTCTTCGAATTATTCTTTTCTCTAATTCAATTTCAAAAGCCATCTCAGCGCAAGTTAACCACTTCAATTAACCTTCCGGCACCGGGCAGGCGTCACACCCTATACTTCCTCTTTCGAGTTCGCAGAGTGCTGTGTTTTTGGTAAACAGTCGCAACCACCTGATTATTTCAACCTCCCTCAGCTTTTGGGGTAAACCCAATCACCAAAAAAGGTGCACCTTCTCCCGAAGTTACGGTGCCAATTTGCCTAGTTCCTTCACCCAAGTTGTCTCATCGCCTTAGTATTCTCTACCTGTCCACCTGTGTCGGTTTGCGGTACGGTTCCTATAGACCTGAAGTTTAGAGAGTTTTCCTGGAAGCAGGGCATCAATTACTTCATCGTTAACCGAGGTTAACAACTCGTCATCACGCCTCGAGATTAACGAACCTCCGGATTTTCCTAGAGATTCTCTCTACACGTTTAAACCGGAACTACCAGTCTCCGGCTAACCTAGCCTTCTTCGTCCTCCCATCACAGTCTATAAAAGTACAGGAATTTTAACCTGTTTCCCATCGACTACGCGTTTCCGCCTCGCCTTAGGGGCCGACTCACCCTGCGTCGATTACCGTTGCGCAGGAATCCTGGGACTTTCGGCGTGCGGGGTTTTCACCCGCATTATCGTTACTCATGTCAGCATTCGCACTTCGGATACCTCCAGCAACCTTTACAAGTCACCTTCAACGGCTTACCGAACGCTCCTCTACCACATCATTAATTCGTAAATCAATGACATTCACTGCTTCAGTATTAGGTTTGAGCCCCGTTCATTCTTCCGCGCAGACCGATTCGACCAGTGAGCTATTACGCTTTCTTTAAAGGATGGCTGCTTCTAAGCCAACCTCCTGGCTGTTTAAACCTTTCCACTACGTTTCACACTTAACCTAACTTTTGGGACTTTAGCAGGTGATCTGGGTTGTTTCCCTTTTCACGACGGACGTTAGCACCCGCCGTGTGTCTCCCGTGCATCACGTCCTAGGTATTCGAAGTTTGCATCGGCTCAGTAAGTCGGGATGACCCCCTTACCGAAACAGTGCTCTACCCCCTAGTCGTTAACACGAGGCGCTACCTCAATAGCTTTCGAGGAGAACCAGCTATCTCCGAGCTTGTTTAGCCTTTCACTCCTAGCCACACCTCATCCCCATCTTTTGCAACAGATGTGGGTTCGGGCCTCCACTTAGTGTTACCCAAGCTTCACCCTGGACATGGCTAGCTCGCTCGGTTTCGGGTCGACTCCTAGCGACTCAACGCCCTATTCAGACTCGGTTTCCCTTCGCCTACCCTATTCGGTTAAGCTTGCCACTAAAAGTCACTCGCTGACCCATTATACAAAAGGTACGCAGTCACTCCGCACTTTAATTACTCTGTGTACTATCTAAGACAATAATCTTTAATTTTGTTTTTTATTATTATCCTAATAGTCTTCTTTATTTTTCAGTTTCATATCTCTATTAACTGGTCTACAAAGTAATTTAAGTGCGGAGCTCCTACTGCTTGTACGCAGACGGTTTCAGGTTCTATTTCACTCCCCTCACCGGGGTTCTTTTCGCCTTTCCCTCACGGTACTGGTTCACTATCGGTCAGTCGAGAGTATTTAGCCTTGGAGGATGGTCCCCCCATCTTCAAACAGGATTTCTCGTGTCCCGCCCTACTTGTTTTCACGTTTAGTCTCATTAACAGATTTTCGCCGACGGGGCTTTCACCCTCTATGGCAGGCCTTTCCAGACCTTTTGGCTAACCTATTAACTAGCTCGTGAAGGCTCTTCCACGTTCGCTCGCCGCTACTTGCAGAATCTCATTTGATTTCTTTTCCTCGAGGTACTTAGATGTTTCAGTTCCCTCGGTTCGCTTTGTTAACCTATGTATTCAGTTAACAATGACCTATATAAAATAGATCGGGTTTCCCCATTCAGATATCTCCGGATCAAAGCTTGTTTGCCAGCTCCCCGAAGCTTTTCGCAGGCTTCCACGTCTTTCGTCGCCTTCGACTGCCAAGGCATTCACCTTCTGCGCTTCATTACTTGATCTGAGAACCCAACTCGTTACTCTTATCGGTGAACAATCTTCGTCTTTTAATTTATTTTTTCGTTGGACTTACTTTTCGAATGCTCATGTACTTTCCAGTACACTGCGCTTCTCAAAGCGCGCCCGCCTCGAACTAAATTAAAATACTTGATTTTCTAGATCAGCTTTTATTTCACTTTTTTAAGAGAAACATAAAAACTTCTCGCCAACTTAAGTGTAAAGCTTGCAAGCTTTGACTCGTTGGATTCCTCTCTTTCTGGTTCTTTTCGCTGAATGCAACATACCCTGAAATTGTTATAAAACAACTTCATTATTTCATTCTTGGAAGATCATAAAAAAATGTTACTTCTTTTATATCTTCGCGCCTTCTTACAGATTTCTGTTTTGTTAATGAACTTCTCTATAGTCGCCTAAGACGACTACGATCTCCTTTTTTACCTTCCTGGCTTCTTATTATTTTTTCCTACTCTTCCTTATATTCTAAAATTCTTTATGGGCCTGTATTCTTGGTGGAGCCAGTCGGGATCGAACCGACGACCCTCGGCTTGCAAAGCCGATGCTCTCCCAGCTGAGCTATGGCCCCTCATACTTTAGGAAGCTTGTCTTTTACTCCATCTCTGCGTTAAAAGCTTGTCTGCGGTACTCATGCACTTCGCAGTGCACTTCGTTCCTCGGCAATCTTTCGCCTTGAACTCGAATAAAATTCTTCGCTTCTCTAGTTCTGCACCCAAAAGACTTTTTTAATTTAGTCTTAAGCTGGTGGGTCTGGGTGGACTTGAACCACCGACCCCACGCTTATCAAGCGTGTGCTCTAACCAACTGAGCTACAGACCCCAAACACCTTTAACTTCGGTCTATTCTGCGTGTGCTCCTTTCTTCGCTACGCATTCCTGCTTCGCTCGAAAGCCAACCCTGCGCTCCTGCTCCGGGCGTTCGCAAGGAAAAAGCTTTGCTTTTTCTTTTCTTGCTCACCCAACTGAGCTACAGACCCTTAATCTTGTAAGGCCTTCGTCTTTTGTTTTATTTCTTCGTTGAACTTGCTTTTCGAATGCTCATGTACTTTCCAGTACACTCTGCTTCTCAAAGCGCGTCCGCCTTGAACTAAAACAAAATACTTGGCCTGCTAATTCAGTTATTTCTTTATTCTCTTATAGCCAAAAAGAATCCGAAGATTCATTTTGTAAGAGTAAGCAATGTGTGTGAGCGCTTAGGCGTTTAGGGTTTATTATTGTCTTATTTTCATAAGGAGGTGATCCAGCCGCAGGTTCCCCTACGGCTACCTTGTTACGACTTCACCCCAGTCATGAATCTTACCGTGGTCGGCGATCCCCTCTTGCGAGGTTAATCTACCGCCTTCTGGTAGAACCCACTCCCATGGTGTGACGGGCGGTGTGTACAAGGCCCGAGAACGTATTCACCGCGACTTGCTGATTCGCGATTACTAGCGATTCCAACTTCATGGAGTCGAGTTGCAGACTCCAATCCGGACTACGAGACGTTTTAAAGGATTGGCTCCCCCTCGCGGGTTGGCTTCCCTCTGTACGCCCCATTGTAGCACGTGTGTAGCCCTACCCATAAAGGCCATGATGACTTGACGTCGTCCCCACCTTCCTCCGGTTTATCACCGGCAGTCTCCCTTAAGTTCCCAGCATAACCTGTTGGCAATAAAGGATAAGGGTTGCGCTCGTTACGGGACTTAACCCAACATCTCACGACACGAGCTGACGACAGCCATGCAGCACCTGTCTCTTGGTTCCTTTCGGCACAAAGGCATCTCTGCCTTCTTCCAAGGATGTCAAGGGTAGGTAAGGTTCTTCGGGTTGCATCGAATTAAACCACATGCTCCACCGCTTGTGCGGGCCCCCGTCAATTCCTTTGAGTTTTAACCTTGCGGCCGTACTCCCCAGGCGGAGAACTTAACGCGTTAGCTTCGCTACGTCATGCAGAGATTGCTCCCTACACATCACAGCCAGTTCTCATCGTTTACTGCGTGGACTACCAGGGTATCTAATCCTGTTTGCTCCCCACGCCTTCGCGCCTCAGTGTCAGTTAAGATCCAGGTTGTCGCCTTCGCCACTGATGTTCTTTCCGATATCTACGCATTTCACCGCTACACCGGAAATTCCACAACCCTCTATCTCACTCGAGTCGACCCGTTTTCGACGCAATTCCCAGGTTAAGCCCGGGGATTTCACATCAAACCTAGTCAACCACCTACACGCCCTTTACGCCCAGTCATTCTGATTAACGCTTGCACCCTCTGTATTACCGCGGCTGCTGGCACAGAGTTAGCCGGTGCTTATTCTGCGGGTACCGTCACAGCAATGAGTTATTCGCTCATTACCTTTCTTCCCCACCTAAAGTGCTTTACAACCCGAAGGCCTTCTTCACACACGCGGTATCGCTGGATCAGGGTTTCCCCCATTGTCCAAGATTCCCCACTGCTGCCTCCCGTAGGAGTCTGGGCCGTGTCTCAGTCCCAGTGTGGCTGGTCATCCTCTCAGACCAGCTACGGATCGTCGCCTTGGTAGGCTCTTACCCCACCAACTAGCTAATCCGACGTAGGCTCACCCCAGAGCGCAAGGCCTTGCGGTCCCCTGCTTTTGATCTCTCGATATCATGTGGTATTAGCCCGAGTTTCCTCGGGTTATCCCACGCTCCAGGACAGATTCCTACGCATTACTCACCCGTCCGCCACTCGCCACCCATAAAGACCGAAATCTTTACTGTGCTGCCGTTCGACTTGCATGTGTTAGGCATACCGCCAGCGTTCAATCTGAGCCAGGATCAAACTCTTCACTTTTTTGTTTAATCCCGTCTCACTCAAATTATGATCTCTCACAATCTCAGCGCTCGGTTTGCTAATACTTATAACTATCAAAATTGCTTCTAATAGCCCTCATATCGGCTCTTGCCAAGCGCCCACACACTTTGCTTACTGCTTTACTTTGTTAATGAACTTTAAGATATTTTTAGATGCTTTATAGCTCTTACACTACTTCAACTCTAACTCTTCTCTCCACTCCCTCAAGCCAAAAACTCAAGAGCTCGCGAATTCTACCTCATACATTTTTTCTGTCAAGCGTTAAAAAATTTTTTAACTGTTTTGTTAGAAAAAACTAAGTAACTTGAAATAAGTTTCGTGTCTAAAGAAATTTATTTGCTTTTATACTGTAGAATAAGCCTATTATAACATTATTTAGTAAAAAAATTAACCATTATTAATGCTAATTTTACTATTTATAAAATCAAGCAGTTTACAAAACATTATCCGAAGTTTTGCAAATTGAGTTAAACAATTATAGAAAGGCATGGTGTGCGTATGTCTAAATTGTCGCGCACGTAAGATGCTTGCAATGACGAGAGTTTGCAACGGTGCACGCGAGACAAGGAATACTACACACGCGCGCAATGACGGGTTTGCTACACATTCGCAATGATGAGAGTTGCTTGTCTAACAGGAGCAAAAGAACGGCGATGAATTGGACTAGGGCCTAATTTTTTTAAAGCGAGTAAATGTTGCTGCGTACCATAACCTTTATGTTGTGCTAAACCATAGCCAGGATATTCTACATCTAGCAAGACCATGCTGGCATCACGATGTACTTTGGCTAATATAGAGGCGGCACTAATGACCGCAACTTTCTCATCGCCTTTAATGATGGCTTTGGTCGAGTAGTCTAACTTAGGACAATGTTTACCATCCACTAACACTAAGCTCGGAATCAACGCTAAAGTAAGAACTGCACGTTGCATAGCGAGTAAACTTGCATGAAAAATATTTAAGCGATCGATTTCTTCCACTTCAGCACGACCTATCGCCCAGGCCTTGGCTTTTTCTTGAATTTTTTCCGCGAGATATTCGCGCTTTTTTGCGGTTAATTGTTTAGAGTCGGCTAAACCTGCAATTGATTTTCTGCTATCCAAGATAACCGCTGCTGCAAACACCGGACCTGCCAAAGGGCCTCGCCCTGCTTCATCAACACCGGCTATACTCTTCGCACTTGAATGCTTTTCCATGAGAACAGAACTTATGGAATTAAAAAATTAAATCACATCGAGAAAAAATTTTACTCACAGTAATTGAGTTTTTGGCAAGTGCCGTGCTCGTGCAGTAATCTATGTATAACAAAGATACATGAGGATTGCGAATTGAGCGGCAACACAGACAAAAATCCAAGTACAGAGTATTTTAAATCGAGTGTGTGTTTAAAATTTTCAATACCGCATCCACTGCTTGTTTACTTGCGTGACAACTTAGTTGTTGATGGAGTACTAAAAATTCTTTTTCTAGTTTACTCACAATATCTGGATTGTTCAAATAATAAAAGAGTGCTTGCGACAAGCTATCAGCGTTAGCTTTTTCTTGAATAAATTCCGGAACCAATAACTTCTTAGCTAATAAATTAGGTAAAGCAATATAATCAACTTTAATTAAAAGTTTTGCCATCCAATAAGATAGTTTACTCATCCTATAAGCAACCACCATTGGTTTTTTTAGTAGCATCGCTTCTAAGGTAGCGGTACCAGAAGCCAACAATACTACATTAGACGCTGCCATGACTTGGCGAGATTTCCCGCGTATCACCTGCAAAGGAAGATCAGGTGTAATTTGATGAGCTAGTTGAAGAAATTGCTGCTCCCTTGCTTGATTTAGCATGGCAACGACAAAAATTAGCTTGGGGTCTTGTTGATAACAACGCAACGCTGTTTGAAGAAATAATTCACCTAAGTAATTAATTTCATTGCGTCGACTGCCGGGCAGTATAGCAACAATGGATGCAGATTCGGGCAAACCTAAGTCTTTACGCGCTGCTAAGCTATCGACAGCGAATGGAATTTCGTCGGCACTAGGATGACCAACAAATTGCACGGGAATTTTATGTTCTTCATAAAAACGTTTTTCAAAGGGAAATAGGCATAACATTAGGTCGACCGCTTTTGCAATTTTTTTTAAGCGCCAGCGACGCCATGCCCAAACGCTAGGACTCACATAATGTATCGTGCGTATGCCATGCTTTTTTAATTTTTTTTCTAAATCTAGATTAAATTCGGGCGCATCAACGCCAATAAACACGTCCGGAGGATTTGAAATAAAATATTCAGTAACTTCCCGCCGACAACGCAGTAGCTGTGGCAACTGTTTCAGGATTTCACCTAAACCCATGACAGACAAGCGTTCCATGGGTAATAAAGAATACGCGCCTTGTTGCTGAAGTTCTGGGCCGGTAATTCCAACAACAATAAATGGGATTTGTCGGCGTTTTAATTCTTTGCAAAGATCCGCAGCCAGCAAGTCGCCTGAGGCCTCGCCAACCACGATGCCAATGCGAAGTGGTAGTTTAACGAATGATGCCACGTTCAGAATTTTTAAGTGCTTCTGCCATGAGTCTCACCTGAGGAGAATTGAACTCCAAAGGCTTTAGTTCTTCTAAGGCTTGTTCAACGGTTAAATTTTTCCGGAAAATTAATTTATACGCACAGCGTAAAATACTAATCGCTTCGTCGGTGAAACCACTTCTTCTTAGACCTTCTTTGTTAAGACCACAAGCACGAGCTTCATGTCCGCCTTCAACCAAAATATAGGGTAATACATTTTGCCTTACCATACTTGAAGCGGCAATAAAACTATGATCGCCAATATGACAAAACTGATGCACGGCACTATAAGCACCTAAGATAGCGTAATCTCCGATGGTCACATGACCAGCCAAAGCCACATTATTAACAAAAATAGCATGATCGCCAATCACACAATCATGTGCAATGTGAGAACCAACCATGAAAAGATTATGGTGACCAATTTTAGTTAAGCTTTTATCTTGTGCGGTACCGCGATTAATCGTGCAATACTCGCGAATAACATTATGATCACCTATCTCTAAGTGGGTTTTTTCTCCTTGATATTTTTTATCCTGCGGATCATCACCGATGGATGAAAAAGAATAAATTTTGTTATGTGCGCCCAAACGCGTGGGACCTTTCAATACAACATGGGGTCCAATAATAGTATTAGGACCTACCTCTACGTCAGGTCCAATAATACTCCAAGGTCCTACACTCACATTAGGGCTTAACTTAGCCGCGGGGTCAACAATTGCCAGCGCATGTATCATGTTAGCATTTTCTCCCAGCACCCATGAGTGTTGCTTCACAAGCCAATTCGTTGTCCACTTTTGCAGTGACTTTACATTTCCAAATATTACCTTTTACCTTTATGACCTCAGCTTCAATTAATAACTGATCGCCGGGCACTACTGGCCGTTTAAAACGTGCATCATCAATACCGGCAAAAAGATATAAAAAACCTTCTTTATTTTCTCTATTAGCATGTAAAGCGAGTATGCCTGTCGCCTGCGCCATCGTTTCTAAAATAAGTACGCCTGGCATAATAGGATTACCGGGAAAATGACCCAAAAAATAAGGTTCATTAACGGTTACATTCTTTATAGCCACTATCGATTTTCCCGGCTCTATTGAAATGACTTTGTCGATCATTAAAATAGGGTAACGCTGCGGTAAATAAGATAGTATTTCTTGGATATCCATAACGTCGCTCATAGTTCTTACCTAAGTTTACTATTTTTTCTATTAATTGATTTATACATTCTTTATTCTGATCTTTTTAATCATTCACTTTTCGTCTTTACGACGCATAAAATATTAATCGTCATTGCGAGCGCGTAGCGCGCGGCAATCCATGGATGGCCACGGCCTTTCGACCTCGCCATGACGCATTAATTTTTACCCGTAATGACTTAATCATTATCGATTGATATATTATTAACCAATGCTTCAGTTTTTCGCAATCTTTTAGCTAATTGATCCAACTGACGAAATCTCACACTATTTTTTTGCCATTCACGCACCGGTTGCGTCGTATGTGTGGAAGAATAAATTCCAGGATGTCGGATAGAATGTACGACACTCGACATGCCAGTAATATAAACATTGTCCACAATTTCTATATGTCCATTGATACAAACTCCACCACCAATCATGCAGTTTTTACCAATATGCGTACTTCCAGCAATGCCTGTGCATCCTGCAATAGCCGTATTTTCGCCTATCGTAACGTTATGGCCTACCTGTATTTGGTTATCTAATTTCACACCATCACCGATGATCGTATCGCCTAGCGCGCCACGATCAATACTGACATTAGCTCCGATTTCGACGTCATGACCTATTTGCACTTTTCCTAATTGAGGAATCTTAACCCATTTATTATTTTCTTTGGCTAAACCAAAACCATCACTACCAATAACGCTACCATTGTGAATAATCACACGCTCGCCTATTTGCGTATCTGCACACACACTCACATGCGATGCTAAACGTGTATTGGCACCAATAACAACATTTTCGCCTATCACACAAGCTGCACCTATCACTACGCCTTCATCTAAACGCGTGTTAGCGCCTATTACAACGTATGGGGCAATACTCACACTAGGGTGAATATGACAATCTTTAGCTATGACAGCCGTTGTATGAATTTCGCGTATGACTTGCGGCAATCGTTCAAATAATTTAGCGACCTTAGCAAATGCAAGATAAGGATCAGCAACGACTAAGGCATTATTCGGAGCATGTTTTAAACTTTCTGCATTTAGAATAACCGCGGAGGCTTGTGTAGCTGCAAGATATTTTAGATAACGTTTATTATCTAAAAAAGAAATTTGCCCTGCCTTTGCGCTTTGCAACGCCATAATGCCGCTGATCAAACAATTCGGATCGCCTTTCAGATCAGCACCGATCAAACGAGCAATTTCTTGTAATGTATGTCGACGCTGCATATTTTACTCTATTTTTTGTTTCAGCAGATAATCAAGCATTTTTAGTTATTGCGAATGCGCAAAATATTAATCGATTGCCGACATGAAATATCACTAGTCATTGCGAGCACCGTAGTGGTGCGACAATCCATGCATTTGCACTATGCACAGACAAAAATTCAAGTGCAAAGAGTAGTTACTCACAGCAGTGGAGCTTTTGTCAAGGCGCCGCGACAGTGAGCAACCGGAGTGTATATACTATACATGAGGATTGCGAAGCTAGCGGCAACACAGACAAAAGCTCCACTGCGAAGAGTACTAAGCTCTTTTTAGCGCATCTAAAATTTGCTGTGTAATATCAAGATTATTTTTAGCATATAAAGTGCTACCTTTTTGAATGACCAAATCATAACCGGATTGCGCCGCTACTTTACTAACCACGCCGTCTAGTTGCTGACTAAAACCGTGTAATGATTCACTTTGTTGTTTAGATAAATCACTTTGAAAAGAAGCAACCATCGACTTAACCTTGTTCTCATCGGTCATGAGCTTATTCTCTAAAGCGCTTCGATCCGCCGCATTCATGACTGCCGCATTTTTTTGTAAATTCTCTGCTTCTTTGCGTAATGCGTTTTGCTCTTTAACGATACTATCTTGTCGACCTTTAAATTGGCGGGTTAATGCTTCATTAATTTTGGCAATCTGTGGAGCCTTTTGTAATACCACTTGCATATCCACGACAGCTAATTTTACTTCTTCTGCTTGAGCCGACACGGTCAGCAGACCTGTCATTAATGTGATGATAGATACTAAGCAAACTTTGTTCATTATCAGCTCCTTAAATAAGCTAAAATTAAAAACCTGTTCCAATATTGAACTGGAAGACTTGGGTTTGATCGCCTGGTTGAGGATTCATGGCCTTCGCTATGCTAAAGCTTAATGTTACATTAAAAACTGGAACTCGCCAATCCACATCTATTCCAGCGGAATAACGGAGGGGCCCTGAGGCAGTGCCGCCCCTAATAACATTAGGCGGATGAGTAACACCTTGAGTCGAATAAGTATTACCCGCATCGACAAAAATACTGGTTCTTAATTTATCAGACACCGGATTAGGCACAATTAAAGCTAGGCTACCGACCGTCATCACATTACCTCCCAGAGGATAACCGTTGGTATCTCTAGGCCCTAAAGAACTGATCTCATAGCCTCTTACTTGACCATCGGTACCGATACCGCCTGCATAATAATTGGTGAAAAAAGGCAATCCAGACGTCGAAGCAAAACCATTACCGTAACCTAAGCTTAGACGACTTTCCAGAATAAAATTATGCTTGAAAGGCAAATAACCTGTTCCGGAGTAATTTGTTTTATAATAGTATAAAGGTTGACCGCCGACCGGCAAGGCAAGTTGTACGTTGGCACTTTGATAAATTCCATTGGTGGGAAATACCAACCGGTCTAAGCTATTTCGTGACCAGCCCAGTGTAAATAAAAATTGATTAAATTGTACACCGTGTTGCGCAACAAATTTTTGCACTTCCAGCGATTGTTGATTAGTAGGTGGCAAATTAAGTTGTAATTTTTGTAAGCCACCTTGTAGCAGTAAGCTATCCCCACGTTCATCAAAAGGAATAACATAATGCAGATCACCACCATAGGTATTCGTATTATAGGTCGTGGTATTCAGATCACCGGGCGTAGATCGCTGATAGAACAGATCATATCCGCGTTGTATGCCATCCAAGGTGTAATAAGGATTATTATAACTAATACTATAAACCGTTGCCGCGCGCGTATTATTGAAATTTAAAGCTAATTGATTCCCGGTTCCGAAAACATTATTTTGATTTAAAGAGGCTCCGACTACCGGTCCGTTGGTACCATAACCTAAACTAAATAAAGCTTGTGCGGCATGCGCTTCATTTATATTGACATCGAGATCCACCTGATCGGTATATCCAGCAATGGGAACCGGTGTTAACTGTGGCTGTCCTTCCAGAAAACCACTGAGATTAAGCTGTCTTATAGATGCCTTCATATCCGATTCTGAAATCACACTGGCTTCTTGTTGGCGCAACAAACGCCGAAATACCAGATCCTGCGTTTTTAGATTGCCGGATATATTGATATGTCGTACATAGACTCGATTACCCGGATCAACATAGAAGGTTAAAAAAACGGTTTTATTTTCTTCATCAACTTGGGGTACGGTATTAACGGTCGCAAAAATATAACCAAAATCACCTAGTGATTTTTTGATACCCTGCTCTGCCGCTACAATTTTTTCACGCGAAAATATCTGGCCACTTTGTAAAGGCACTAATAGTTTATGTAATTTTGTTTGCGAGACGATAGCAGTTCCGGTGAACTGAAAACCACTGAGTTTGTATAGTGGCCCTTCAGTGACATGGATAATAAGATAAACATGTTTCCTATCGGGCGTTAGCGTAGCCTGCGTAGAATCTATTTTAAATTTAAGATAACCCCGATCCATATAATAAGATTGTAAGGCATCTAACGTAGCGGATAATCGATCTTGGCTATATTGATCCGCATTGGTGAAAAAAGACCAAAAGTGATGCGTGCCCAAGGGTAAGGCAGCACGTAATTTTCTTTCGCTAAAAACATGATTACCGACTATGGAAATATCAGCAATTTCTACAGTAAGACCTTCAGAAATAGCAATACGTACCGATACTCGGTTATTAGGCAACGGCGTAATAATAGGTGTTACGCGTGCTGAATATTTACCCATATTGTCATACTGCGTACGCAACTGTGAAACGAAACGATCTAAAGTAGCTTTGTCAAATAAGCGGCCACGAACTAAGCCAATTTTTTTTAAGATTTGCTTTAATTTATCTTTAGGAATTTCTTTATTACCGGTGATGTCGACTTCGCTAATGGTCGGTCTTTCCACCACTTTTATAATCAAGGCATTAGCTTGCTCTTCTAATGTGACATCACTAAAGAATCCGGTCGCATACAGTGCATTGATGACAGCAGATGATTGATAGGATTGAAAAGATTGGCCGGTGCTAACGGGCAAATAACTGAGCACCGTATCACGACTAATGCCTTGGAGACCATCGATCTCTATGCGATTGACGGTAAAAGCTTGCGCAGGCAAAGCAAAGAAAAAAATGATCGATAACGATCCTACTAAAAAAGTTCTCAATAAATGTCGTAACATAGTCGTTATTTTTTAGCCAAAAAAATACGCTTCGCACTGGAATTTCTAGCGGTGTTGCTGCTCAATTTGCAATTCTCATGTATGAAAATACATTCTGGTTGCTTCATTATCGCAGCGTCTTGCCAATCCCATTGCTGTGAGTATATAAAAATAATTTTAACGAAAACTAAACGGTGTGCCTTTATGACACATTCTTAATGGATGATGGACGCTTTTCGCATCATTTTCGCTTCTGAAGCGCTATAATGCTTTAAAATCATCTCTTTAGCAATCTCACGCGCTAAATTATCATCCTCCAATATAATACCTAGATTAGTAACGGGTCGTGAATGAATTTTTTCCAGCACATCCTGATTAAGCTTGGCAATATCAGTAAAATAGATTTTACCGTCTAAAAACGCTTGTACCGCAATTTCATTCGCAGCATTCAGTATTGTTGTCGCTGTCCCACCGATGCGCAGTGCTTGATAAGCTAGGTTTAAACAGGGGTAGCGCTTTTCATCAATCGCTAAAAAATCCAAGCGTGCGACTTTTAATAAATCTAATGAAGTGACTGAGTTGGTAATTCTTTCTGGAAAGGCCAAGGCATAAGAGATAGGGATACGCATATCAGGGCTGCCTAATTGCGCTAACAGGGATCCATCTAAATATTCTACGAATGAATGTACGATACTCTGCGGATGTAACACCACTTCAATTTGCTCGAGTGTAAGGCCAAACAAAAAATAGGCCTCTATGACTTCAAAACCCTTATTCATGAGCGTCGCAGAGTCGACGCTAATTTTGCGTCCCATACGCCAATTCGGATGTTGACAAGCCTGTGTAGGTGTAGTCGCTGACAATTGCTCTAAGGGTTTATGTCGTAAGGCACCGCCCGATGCGGTTAAAATAATTTTCGCCAGACTTTTACAGGCGCTACCGGGTGCAACTTGTCCATGTAAACACTGAAAGATAGCATTATGTTCACTATCTACAGGCACCAATGTAGTTTGCGCGCGTTGTGCTTCTTCTATGAACAAAGAACCTGCCATAACTAAGGCTTCTTTATTCGCCAGCAATATTTGTTTTTTGGCTTTAATAGCGGCTAAGGTCGGTAATAAGCCTGCGGCGCCAACAATAGCGGCCATTACTGTATCCACTTCATCGAGACTGGCAACAAAAGCTAAAGCATCCCTACCGAATAATACTTGGGTTTTTACAGATTCCGCGCGCAAACGTTGCTGCAGGTTTTCACATAAATTTTCACTGCCAACCACGGCATAATTAGGCTTAAATCTTAGACATTGTTGAAATAGTAAATCAATGTTGTAGTGCGCGGTTAAAGCAATCACATTAAAACGCGTTGGATGCTGATTGATAACATCCAAAGTACTAACACCTATCGATCCGGTTGCACCTAAAATAGTTAGCGATTTCATGTTACTAAACCTAACAGTAATAAAGATCCTGTAAACACGGGGGCTGCAGCCAATAAGCTATCGATCCGATCCAGAATTCCACCGTGACCAGGTAATAACTGACCACTATCTTTTAACCCTCGTAGTCGTTTTAGTTGACTTTCAAATAAATCTCCAACCACTGCCGCTAAACCCGTCAATAATACCAATAAACACATTTGCCATAGCGTGGGTTTGATTCCATGGAAAAAATAGAACATAAGCATCGCTGCAAAAAAAGTAAATAATAAACCAATAATAAACCCTTCCCAGGTTTTTTTGGGGCTCAAAGTCGGCGCTAAGAGATGCTGCCCCCATAAACGACCACTGACAAACGCTGCGGTATCGGCTAACCAAATAATCAACAGCATAAACATTAAATAAACCGGTGTCATTTGCAATTTTTGTAGCGCCACCCAACATAAACTAATGATTAACCAACCTAAACCAGCAGTGATCCCAGGACTAATCATTGGCAATAGAGGTTTGCTACCTGCCCAAATTAAATAAACGCTTAGTAAACCCCAAAAAATCAAACCAATTTTTATAAGTCCGGCATAGTCTAAGTAAGGTAAAATAAGAAATAAAATCGCCGCTTGCACGCCTACATATAAGCATCGCTGAGGTACATCTATCCAAGCACTCAAACGTGACCATTCCCAAGCAGCTAGTAACATAATTGCCGCTGTAAATAGCTTAAAATAAAATTCCGATGTATAAAAAATTCCAATTATAACTAAGGGAATCAAAATCAATGCAGTTAAAATTCTAAGTTTAAGCATTTATTTCCGCGAGTTGCTCGCTAGTGCATCCAAATCGCCGTTCTCGTTGCGCATAAAAATGCAAAGCCTTATTTAATTCTTGTTCATCGAAATCAGGCCACAAAGTATCAGTAAAATACAGTTCAGTATAAGCTAATTGCCAGAGTAGAAAATTACTAATTCGATATTCGCCACTGGTGCGGATCAACAGATCTACACCAGGCAAATCAGCCAAACTTAAATAATTAGCAAAGATTTCTCGAGTTAATATCTCACTTTCCAATGTGCCTGACTTAAGTTGATTGATGATTTTCTGAGCAGCCTGGACAATATCCCATTGGCCACTATAATTGACCGCAATGACCAATTGCAGACCGGTATTTTTAGCCGTTAAAGCCTGAGATTTGTCGATCCATTCACGTAATGGCTGATTAAACCGTTCTAGATTACCCACCATTCTTAATTGCACATTGTTCTTAGCTAATTTATCAATTTCGTTTTTTAAGGTATTCAGAAATAAGGTCATTAAATAGTTAACTTCTTGTTCAGGGCGCTGCCAGTTTTCACTACTAAAGGCAAATAAAGTAAGCACTTCAATACCGATTTCGCCACACAGTTTAATCACCTTACGCACCGCTTTCACACCTTCTTGGTGGCCTAGCACCCGAGGTAAATGCCGTTGCTTTGCCCAACGGCCATTGCCATCCATAATAATGGCGATATGGCGTGGACGTTTTAGTTCATGAGTAGTGTCTAGCGTTGACATAGCAAGTCGAAATTAAATTTGCATTAACTCTTCTTCTTTAGTCTTTGCTATCTTTTCTACTTCAGCGATATTTTTATCAGTCATTTTTTGTATCATGTCTTTAGCGCGACGTTCTTCATCTTCAGTAATGAGCTTTTTCTTAATCATTTCTTTAAGCTGGTGATTCGCATCTTGACGATAATTACGAATGGATACGCGAGCATCTTCTGCTTCTTGTTTGACCAATTTACTCATATCGCGTCGACGTTCTTCGGTTAGCATGGCTAAAGGAACACGAATAACATTGCCTGCGGTTAACGGATTTAAACCTAAATTAGATTGAATAATGGCTTTTTCGATAGTGGGAATAGACGATTTTTCCCAAGGCGTAACCAACAAGGTTCGTGCATCAGCGACGGTAATACTCGCCACATGATTCAAAGGCACTTCTTTACCGCCATATTGAGGAATGCGTAATTGCTCTAATAAACTCGGATGCGCCCTGCCGGTGCGTAACTTGGCTAAGTTAACTTTTAAGGCTTCCAATGCTTTTTGCATCCCTTGTTCGGTTGTTAATTTTATCGTTCCTATCATAATTAATTCCTCTTACTCACTAGTGTACCTTTACTTCTACCTTGCAAAATATCTAATAATGCGTTTTTGCATTTAATATTAAATACCAGTATGGGTAAATCATGATCACGACATTGCGAAAATGCCGATAAATCCATGATACCTAATTCTTGTTCTAAGGCTTTTTCATAGCTGACATGGGAATATAGCACCGCTTTAGCATCCTTTTTGGGATCAGCGCTGTATACACCGTCAACATGCGTTGCCTTAAGCAATAATTCGGCACCGATCTCGATACCCCGTAAACTCGCTGCAGAATCGGTACTCACCAGGGGGTTTCCCGTACCACCGGCAAAGATAACCACATAGCCTTTTTCTAAATAACGTATGGCTTTGTAGCGTTCAAAAAGTGGCGCAAAACCACCGATGGGAATCGCTGACATGATTTTAGCTATTTTTTTGTGCTTCTCAAGCGAATCACGCAGCGCTAACGCATTGATTACGGTGCCTAACATACCCATTTGATCGCCGGTAATTCTATCAATACCGCTACGAGCTAAGACTTCGCCACGGAAAAGATTACCCCCACCAATCACGATACCTATTTGCACACCTAAATCCACTGCAGCAACAATGTCAGAAACAATACGGTTAAGCTCTACTGGATCCAGCATTTGTGCCGTCTCCCCATGGAGCGCTTCCCCACTGAGCTTAAGCAAAACACGTCGATATTTTAATGGATGTGCCATCATAAAATAATAGATTTAAAGAGATGGGATAATAACCTATGCAGCGCAGTGTTTCTAGCCCGAAAGTTAAACTAATAGCGATGTCAGTAAGAAAGTTATAAAAAACATTCTACTTAGAAACTAAGCAGGCATATTCATATATTTATGTTCAGGGGGTGAGTTGTAGCGCATTGCTTTGAGGAAAATTATTAAGCTGCTTTTCTAATTGAATGACCTTCTTCAAAGAATCTGTAAAAAAGAAACTATTACTGGTCGTTATTTTTTGTAACCCAAGTAGCTTAGCCAGATCTACTAACAGCTTCTTCCATCCCCGGTGTTTTCCTAATTTGGGCCTCGCAATGTTAATCTGTTGGTTACAACGTTCTTTGAAAACATCGATAGTGATACATCCTTGTTCAAAAAAAAGTATATGAATTTGCAAATTTTCGACCAATCTTTGAACAGAAGTGCCTGCTTCCGGAAAATCCCTACTATTGAGCTCTGAAGCTTTTTTAATCAAAGCCTCAATCTCAGTTTGAGAAATCTTAAATTTTGGTTTATCGACAAGTTGGGGAGCGCTAAAATCCACTTTAACAAGCGCAAGCTTTTTGCTAAGTTCAACTCTGACGTTATATGCTTGCTGTTTTAATGAGCTTAATAATGGCTCGGTCTTTTCAAAATGCTTTTCAATGTGCTCTGCAATTTCTGCATAACACTGCGTCAATATTTCTGGATTTTTGCTTAGAAATGCTTCGGCATGTTCATCTTCTAAGAATAATGCTAAGCAAATCTTACTGCGTGTAATATATTGCTGTGTTATTTCATGCAAATTAGTCTCTGTATACACTTTCTGTGCCAGTGCAAACACAATCTCTGTTGTTAATAGACTCAGCTTTAATCTGGCATATAAGGTTTCCTGAAGATATTTTTTATCTTGTTGAACATGAGGAAGGTCATGATACATTCCATTCCGACCCAATAATATATTTTTTGCGTAGGCTTCCTTTGAGATAGTCGGATGCAGAAAACAGAGATCAAAATCAATTTTTATTAAGTAATTATATTGAAAGTCTTTTGAAGAAAAACCAATATTTTCTATATTAGGATCACTTTCTCCCACATAATTCTGTACTTCATTGATGATGCCAGTACCAGGAAAAACTCGCTTTTCCACTTCAACAAATCTTTTTCGTCCATCCCGAATACTAGGCTCTGCCGCAGAAATAAAACCCGCTAGCTCTCTTGAACCGCCAAAGCCATTATTGAGCAATCTTTCTGAGGAAAAATGTTTTGTACTGACTAATCTAGCTATCTTTGAAGCTAAAATACCATGGGCAGGACGTGAGGGATTCAAATAAAGTAATTTTGAACCATCCGCTTTAACCGCCAAAAAAGTTCGATTGCCTAGATCACCTTTATGTATCTTAGAAACTCGCCGCAACAGATAATAATCTGCATGATTTTTAATTCCTTTGACGAAGTTAATTTTATTGCTAGAAGAACCTAACGGATAGCATGGCTTGGCTAAATTAATCCCATGAAAATTATCACTTTTTGGAAATACCCCAACTATAACCAGTATGTTTATAGCGCAAGGAATAAGCGAAGTAATAACATTATAGTCTTGCTTTTCTGGATCGTGAGTTTCAGGATAATATTCTCTAAGGGTACTGAAAACATTAGGATAATTAAATAGACGATAGCTATTAATAACACCTATAAAATCTTTAAACTTGAAAAGACACTTAGGAATTGGCTGCTGTTCTCTTACACTATTCTCGATAGCCGCCAATGCCTGCTGAATCCCAGACTCATGAGTGTTGTAATTAGCTATGCAAGCTTTTAATAACTTAATGTAGATTTCTTTTTGAATATTCTCGTTCTTAGATTCTAAAAGCTTAAAAAATTCTTTAAATTCTGCATCGCTTATTTCCGAAAAACTCTTAAATTTTCTTAAGAAAACAAAATTTTTATCGATAGGTACATTTGAATTTGGGTCTTTAAATTTAACCTGCTGATTTGCATGTAAATCTTTCACTTGAGCAAACGGTATTTTTTTTTGTCCCATATCTTCATTTATTATTGAGTTATTTTTTGTTTATTTAATTTAATCTTAATATATATTCAACCAAAAATAAACCAAAAAATCCAACACACAGCAAAAATAAAAAAAGCTCGCCATGCTGAAAAATCAGTGTGAGAAGTGAGAAATGAAAAAAAATTAACTAGCATTTAATGATAAAGGTTGCAGGTTGTTAATATTTAGGACTTGAAAGCGTTGTTCAAGACGAGTTAAGGTATTATTTATTTCATCGAGTCGCAGTTTATCAACCATGGCGGCATGAATATCCGCTTGTTTTTCTAATACCTGCCAAAATTCTCCCAACCAAGCTTTTACCACTTTTTCTTTTAAGCACGGATAATCTTTTTTCATTTTCGGCCAAAGTAAGTGCCAATCAGCTGCAAAAAATATTTGTAAAGCGCATCGCATTCTTTCGAGATTTTCCGCCAACGCCGCATGATGCTTCGCATTAAAAGGCAAGCATAAGGATATATGATCGATTAACTTAATTTGCTTTCTATCAGGATGAGATATAATTCTTACTAAATTTTCCATTAATTTTGGTGCACCTTCTTGTAGATGCTCCACTCGGTCATCCATCGGATCAATCAATAGGCCACTATTCCAAGTTTCAGGTTCATCACGGCCTTTTTTATTGATAAGAATAAAATTATGCCCTCCTGGACCCCTTAAATTAATAGCCTGCATCCATTGCAAGTAGCCTTTTTTCTCAGTTAATAACAACTGATTAAATGCTACGGCAACCTGTTCATCACAGCGGCCTATCTGTAAAACTTCCGCTAAGGAACTATGTATTATTCTGAAAGCAAGAGAACATGAAACTGTATCTTGCAATTCTTCAGCAATTTTTTTATCTATGCTTAAAAGCAGATCTTGTAAAGCATCAATACGATAATAATCGGCATCTTTTTCTTTCCATCGCGATGCAGGACTCGCTTGTTGATGAGGAAATGCTACTTGGCCCCAATTAGGAGCACCGTAAGGAAGCGCTTGCTTAACATAAGCATTGATCTGAGATAAGTCTTCGATGGTTAAGCATTCATCGCTGATATTTTGTGTATTCAGCTCAAAAGAATAGTTTTTTTAAGTTGGTTTTTTTGAAGCAATACTGATGCTTGCAATGCATTTTTCTGCATACTTAATAATTCTTGCCATAGTTCTGCCGTCGATAAATGTGTAATAATATCAACCGCTTTTTTGCCTGCGCTATTGACTTGATGACAATCGATGTGTGGTTGATTAAAAAGAAATTCTAGGATGTCATCATGAGCATTTTCTGATGCTAAATGTAAAGCAGTATTACGTTTTGCATCCATAGCGTTCAACGTATAGGCATCACAATTCTTTTTAACTTCCTCTAATTTTCCTTGTGCCGCAGCCACCAGGAAACAGATGCATTTTCTTCTTTGTTCTTGGGAAATGACATTATTGTTAGGCATGCATTAATTCCTTTTATTTAGATTGTGCTCCCAGCAAGAACTTGACGCATTTAAGATACTTAAATGCGCCAGTTCGATTAAAAAAAGCTTAAGAAGAACTCTTAACTTGCGCCATCACCGCTTCAGCGAAATCTTCGGTGGGTTTTTCTATGCCTTCGCCAACGGCAAATCGTACAAAGCTGACTATTCTCGCTCCGGCAGTTTCTAAAAGTTGTCCGACACGAATATTCGGATCCTTTACAAAAGCTTGGCCTAATAAACTCATTTCATCACGGAATTTATTCAGTCGACCTTCTACCATTTTATCGATTACCGCTTGCGGCTTACCGCTGCCCTGAGATTGCGCCATAATAATTTCGCGTTCTTTCGCCAAAATTTGTTCAGCAATATCATCCGCGGAAATAACCATAGGATTATTAGCAATAATATGTAAGGCTAAATCTTTAGCCAGCTGTTCATCACCGCCTTTTAATTGCACAATAACGCCGATACGCCCCATATGCACATAGGATCCCAGAATAATATCAGTCTGCGCTGCAACAAGCTGTAGACGTCTTAACTGAATATTTTCGCCCAATTTCGCAACTAAGGCTTCGCGAGTTTTTTCTACACTCTCGCCGCTATCAGCACACGTAGTGTCTAACAATGCTGCTATGTTAGTGATCTGAAGATCCAATGCACATTGTGCAACTTTCTCTACAAATTGTTTAAAATTTTCATCACGTGCGACAAAATCCGTCTCGCAATTGACTTCTAAAATGACTGCAGGACCCTGCGCTGATTTTGATTTAATCACAATTAAACCTTCAGCGGCGATACGCCCTGATTTTTTCTCCGCTTGAATTTGACCGGATTTACGCATCGCCTCAGCGGCTGCATCCAGATCACCGCCTACAGATTCTAAAGCCTTTTTGCAATCCATCATGCCTGCCCCAGTTCGAGCACGTAAAGCCGAAACCATGGCGGCCGTTATTATTGTTGGCGTCATGTGCTTATCCCTCTTTTCCTTCGGTAGATTTAGCCGGTTCCACTACAGACTCTTGGACCTCAGCTTTTTCTACTTCAGTCAGTGTTAAGTCAGTCGGTTTTTTTGCAGCAGCGCGCGCGTCTAAAACAGTGTCCGCTACCATTTGTGTATACAGTGTAATCGCACGGGCTGCATCATCATTACCGGGAATAATATAATCAATACCTTCAGGTGAATGATTCGTATCGACAATACTAATCACGGGTATTTTTAGCTTTTGTGCTTCACAGATGGCAATATGCTCATAACCTCTATCAATCACAAATAAGGCATCCGGCAAGCCACTCATATCTTTAATGCCGCCTAAACCGCGTTCCAATTTATCCATTTGCCGCTGCAAATTCAGCGCTTCTTTTTTAGTCAATTTCTCAAAACTACCATCTTGGCTTTGTGCTTCTAATTCTTTCAGTCGCTTAATGGACTGACGGATGGTCCGATAATTAGTTAACAAGCCGCCTAACCAGCGGTGGTTAACATAAGGCATACCGCAGCGTAATGCTTGTTCTTTCACTAAATCCTGCGCGGCACGTTTAGTTCCGACAAACAAGATTTTACTACCCGGTCTAGCCGCTATTTTCGCGATATAGGTAAGGGCTTCAGTAATATATTCTCGGGTTTTTTCTAGATCGATGATGCTAATACCATTGCGCACACCGTAGATATACGGAGCCATTTTTGGCTCACGAAAACAAGTACGGTGACCAAAATGGACACCGGCTTCAAATAACTGTCTTAATGTTGCTGTTGCTGACACTTTATGTAATCTCCAATTGGGTTAAACCTCCACCTCGTATCGCCTCAAATCAAGCAAGCTTTTTTCAAGGTCTAATATTTGAAGACTATGTTTGACAAGGGTGTGCCGTCATTTAACGACACACCCCTAATAGCCACCCTCAAATAATGTAGATAACTAGGTGTGTGAAATAATCGCTTTTCAGCGCGGTGTTTTATACCATAGAATGACTTGTTGCATCAACATCGAGCCCATCCTATCAGGACCTCGCAAAGGAGAACCCATGCCCTATCTACTGGTACTTTACTACAGCCGCTATGGTGCCGTGGCAAAAATGGCCCAACAAGTCGCGAGAGGCGCAGAGTTTATAGAAGGTATAGAAGTAAGAATTCGCACCGTCCCTAATATTTCGACGGTGTGTGAAGCCGTGGAAGAGAAAATTCCAGCCACCGGCCCTCCCTATGCCACACTCGAAGATGTTCGAGGCGCGATCGGCATCGCCTTAGGCAGTCCGACGCGTTTTGGTAATATGGCCGCTCCTTTAAAGCATTTTATCGATAGCTTAAGTGGTTTGTGGTTTTCAGGTGAACTAGTCAATAAACCCGTTGGCTTTTTTTCTTCGACGTCTAGTCTACACGGCGGACAAGAAACCACACTGCTGAGCATGATGCTGCCAATGATCCATCTCGGCATGATCGTGGTAGGCATTCCGTATACGGAATCCGATTTAAGCACCACACAAACCGGAGGCACACCTTACGGACCAACGCATATGGCTGGTAAAGATAGTAAAAATCCGCTGAGTGACGAAGAAAAACGACTCTGTCTAGCCTTGGGTAAACGTTTAGCGCACATTGCCTTGAAATTAGCCATTTGAAAGATAGCTCATTTATGGTTTTTTCGCTGGTTTGTATACCGATGTAATGTGAGGGTCATTTTCATGCGTCAGTCTAAAAAATGAGAAATAACCGCTAGGATACGTAAACTCATGCTGTCCCTCCAACGGTTTTACAATATCTTGCCGGGCTTCAATAAGCGGTAGATTAATGTCATGTAATGCAGTTAAAGTTTTTTTAGTATAATGCGTGATGGTCTCGTTAAGAATTTTTCTTTCCTCACTATTACAAAACTGGCTATTATACTTGCACCAAACGACTATAGAAAAATGATTTAATGGCTCAAATAGCTGAATACGTTGCTTAAGGTGTTCAATTTTTTGTTTAGATAAAAAAATGTCAAAAGCATTCTGATAAGTGTTAATAAAAAAACTTTTTTGCTCTGCATTAAAATTATCAACACTGAAAAGTCTGGCTATATCATAGGCCGGATCAGCAATACTAGAAAGCTCCCAATCTATTAATTGCATAACACCCGCTACTTTAATGAGATTATAATGATGTAAATCACCGTGCGAAGCACGTTTGAAAATCTTAAATTTATCAAGCACCTTTCTAAGCACCTCTAATCTTTCCAATATAGCGTAATCCTCTTTGCTTAACGCAGCTTTTACGTGTTGAAAATTTGGAGATAATTTATCTACAAGAGAGATTGCAGATCCTGAATTTTCTTCAAAATAAGATTGAGAGTAATGGAGGCGTTTAACTAAATTAGCTAAAGCAATTAACTGTGGTGGACACTGAAAAGCATCTAAGGGATAAACTTGATAATTTAAAATAAAATGTGTCACTAAGATATGATGTTTAGCATAATTCGCAGCTACAATTAAGGGGGTGAGATCAAATAAACTAGCTTGGAGTATATTTCTAACTTCAGCAGCTTGATTGCAATGGTAGGGATTATTCAGTTTTGAAAAACGTAAAACCAGTTTATCAGGTGAATAATGATAAGTTTCATTAGAATACCCACCGGTTATCTCTAAAAAATTGGCGTCTTGAGTTATTTTCAGTTTTAATAACTTTATTAATAGCTTTTTATTATATAGCACGGTGATTTTTTCTGGTACATCTTCTTTTTCATTTTGCAAGTGAATTAACATGTCAACTAGAGGCTGATCTTTTTCTTGAACAGAGTTTGTTACTACTTTTTTTAACATAAATCTTCCACCATAATTACAGGGTTGGTTAATTGACATCCATCGAATAGAAATTACTGATATACTTATTCGGCTTGATTGCTAGTTACGTTTAGTCATGACATGTCAACATATCAGTATATTTAAATTTTTTTATACTATTATAATTAATTTATAAAAACAAAATTTTTTTATAAATTAATTATTTATGTTTGACCAAACTATTTCATTAACCCGTTAATATATGATATAAATAATTAAATTTCGATGTAATGGTTCAAAATTACTTTGATAATAATATTTTAAAATTTTTTATTATCTTGACAATGTACACTTTAGGTTAATCAACAATAAAAAAGTAGCCAAATCAGAAACTCCCTTGGCTGAGTCTTATCAAAATAAAGTGGGAACTGCACGACGAACTAACGATTTATTTTATGTGCGCAGAAGAAAAGATTGCGCAATAAAAAGATCTATTTTTCATTTACGTAATAAAATGTGCCAGCACCTGTTATCCAAGTCGTTTTGTTTTTTTTAATCTATTCCAGATAACCAGTATGATTACTTAATAGTAAAAAAATCTGCGTATTTTTACCATCTAGTACAATTGATCGAGAATAATGGAAAAATTTTAATTGGAGGTTTGGCAAAAATATTGTTATGGTAACAATTAGATTTATAGTTTTAAAATAGTTTCACTAATCGAATGGTTAATTTACGTTGTATACTTAATCTGGTTTTATCAAAAGTACATTTATGTTTAAAGATGCACTACTGTCCCAAAAATTCTTCTCAACGTTAGATGTTGATTCTGAATTAACCGCTTCATTTAAAAAAGAAAGAGATGAGATGGCGCGACTTATAAAAAATATATTATACCCAGCCGCGCATGAAGGAGCAGTTTACTATTTAGAGAAACATAACAATAGGGCCGCGTTAAACGATTTTATTCAGTCCGAAAATTATCCGATATTGCAATCCCAACTTCAATTTATTATTAAAAGGCTTAAAACCTGGGGAGAGCACTATCAGCTTGAAAATAATAGCTTAGATGATTTTCTCATTAAACTAAAAACCCCGAGTGAAAAAATAACTTTATTATATGCTGACGGCAAGCGTTCACTCGAAACGCTAACTATTTTGCTTGAGGATCCTCAAATTGATTTAGAACTGCGTAAAACCGTCTACATTCAGCTATTGGCCGATAATGAGCTATCTAAATGTATTGATGGTTGTTATACGCGCATTGTAACCAGTACTCAACAATTACAAACTTATCGAAATAGTCCCAATCAAGTGAACCGCTGGATTCGTGCCTACACCACTGATATTGCCAAAAAAGTAGCCGGTCAGCGTCCCTTCGCTATGCCTGAATCATTCCAAATATTAGTTTGTCGCACGTTGGATATCCAAGTAGCAGCGAATGAACTCCATGCGAGTAATTATTTATTATCTCAAGCCAAAGAAGAAGGCTATCCTATTGCGGTGATAAATGATATCGGTGCATTGGAGATCGCTCATAAAATGAAAACAGCCCGCAAAAATAAAATCGCCGAGCTCTATATGGATGATTTATCCGCTGCAGTAAGTGCTACTGACTTAGTTAATGTTATTGCAATGCGCTTACATACGGAATTTAGCCAAATTCTCGCGGATCCAAGCAAAGAATATTTTGAAAAAATAAGTGCTATTGAAACTAAACTTAAATTAATAGGTTCTGATCCGGGTTTTTTACTCGAAGAAATTCTAGATGCAGAGTCATTCACGCTGAAAACAGTCGATAGTCTAAAAATCACTACAGAAAGACGATTAAGTGAAAAAGATTGGTTCAAACCTATTCAGCCAGGTAAGTTAAACATCTCGTTTAAACTTTATTCTTATTATAATTTTCCAGATAACATTGAATTAAACTGGTTTGTAAAAGAAGGTGAAAGTACGCGCTATCGATTTTTTGATTTAATTAACGATATTGATCTCGGATTAAGCACTGACCTTAAATTTCAACTGCTAATGTCTTTACTGCGAACTCCTCACTATATCAATAGTGCTAATAATTTACAGGTATTATTAGAAAAAAATTCATTTACAGGCTTGTTAGCGGACATCATTCCCACGCAACGAATTGTAGAAATTTTAAAATCCAATGGGGATGCTTTACTATTTGTTAATATTTTAAAAAAGCTCGATCAAGATAAAGGCAGCGAAGTAATAGCAAAACTTGGTAGACCATTTATTTCTAACATAATTTTCGAAGGTAATTTTAAAGCTAATATCGATCGTCTTTTTTTTTGGCTAGAAGAAAATTACTTTCAGGATCGTTATAATTCACTTGCTCATACAGAAGGCTTACTGGTTACTCAACATTTGTTCCAGCAAATCATAAAAAAAGGCTATCGAGATTTTGAGCGCTTTCTGTTTTATAGATTAAAGTATATAAACTATCTTGATCATATTGATTTTTCTTACTGCCAGCTAGACCGAGCCTTTTTCTTTCAAAAAGTCAGTGATTGTACGTTTGATCATGCCTCTTTAAAAGGTGCGCTTTTTGATGCAAGACTCGCTTTTAGTTCCTTTAGAGGCGTTGATTTACGCAAAACTAGATTCATGCCTCCGATCTATTATCCTTATTATAAATTAAATTTAAACGCAGCACTGCTGTCTACCGAATCATTTCAACAATTACTCTCTGCAGGGATAGATATTTTTTCAGGATCCGATTTAACTGAGGTTGATTTTCAAGTTATCCTACACAGAAAAAGCTTAAAATTAGATTTTTCTGGTGTGAATTTAGAAAATAACAATTTAAAAGAACTAGATTTTAGTCAAATAAAATTATATAGCAGTAATCTAAGAAATACTAATTTAGTCTATAGTCTATTTAGCCATACGCATTTAGATGAAAATGTCATTATAGAAGGTGCGGAATTAACCCGATTCGCTGCGTTCACGGATTTTCTTAAGGCTGGCATTAAGCAATTTAATAAATGTAAAATTATAGAATTTGATACTTTTCTTCAAATAGATGTGCTGTCTATCTTAAAAATTGAAGGCGTTAGTTTTAGAGAGACACAGTTTTTAGGTCATTTAAATGATATTGACTTTATAACTTGCGATCTAAGGCATGCTAAATTTACTAATTTACCTTCTGCAACGGAGCCAGCCCTACTGACTAATATAAAATTTCAGGATTCTCGATTAGAACATAGTGAGTTTCATCACCTCCAATTTGTAGAACCGTTTAAATTTCAAGCCAGTGCTTTAAGGGGTGTGAAATTAGAAAATATAGAAATGCCTGCTTCAATTTTATTTAAATTTTACTCAGGTGGACAACGTAATTTTAACAACGTACGAGCATTGAAGGGAAAAATCCCTGATAAACTACCTCCTATGCCTTTATTAGAAGCCCGTTTATCAAAAGAGGTTTTTATTCATTTATACAGACAAGGTTTACGCGATTTTAGATCCAGTAATCTCTATGGTTTTATACTGAGCGAAATTTTGGAAAAAGAAGCTATTCCACTGATTGATCTGAAATTGGAAGGTGCCGACTACCAACAATCAACGCTGAGTTGTGCAAGCACTAGCCATAGCTCAAAGCACGCAAAGAGAAGTTTATCGCTACTGCCTATGCCCTCAAGCTGTAAATTTTATGTCATTATACAAAAACCCATGTCAAAAAAAAATGTGGCTTGGCAAAATCTATTAGAGGGCCCTTTTGCTGATAATAAAAATGAATTCTTCAAAGAAGTTGTGTTAGGAACTAAGCCGCTTTATTTGTTAGAAAATCCAGATATTCTTAATTTCTATTGGGGTTATGATCCTGATCATGAGGCATTGATTAACGCAATCGCTTTTTTAAGCGAAAGTACACAGCTGATGCAAAGAGAAAAAGCACAACTTAATTTTTACTTTACATCGACAAAAGCAGAGGGAACAGTAAAGAATTTTGCTCAAATTTTATATCAGTTCGGCTTTCGAAAAGGTCAACTCATTTATCCTACTGAAAAGAATAAATTGACTGCGTTGGATTTAACTACCCATACTGTTTCGCTAAGTTATCCTAAAAAACTTCAGGATAAGTTACTCTCTGTAAATAAAAAATTAGCTATAGCTCCCACGCTTGCAAAAAGCACACCATCCTATATACAACATGCCATTGCTAATATGAAAACAAGCTTGAAGGGAAGCGTCCGTTATAGCTTGAAACAAGGCATGCAGTACGATCTTGCACTAGTTTTGATGGATCTTATCTCGGTTTGGTTATACCAAGCAAATACGCCCGAAGCTAAACAGTTAGATGTAACAACCAAGTTAGCTTTACGAGAATTTGCCAGCCAAACCGTTGACCGAGAAGCAATCAATCACCGCGCCAATGAACATCAACATAGTTTGACACTCCGACTCGCACTACAATGTATCGAGCGTGGTGAATGCTCGACTCCTGAGTTGGTGCAAGCCAATATTATGGATACCTTACAAACCCTAAAGCCGGATATTCAGGTTGGCTTCGAAATAATGGGGGAAAAAATTAAACAAGCTTTTGATGACTTAGGTAGATGTATTACTGATAAATTTAATGAGATTGAAAAAAATTTCAAATTAACCGCTTCAGTGTTCACTATGCTAGAGCAGTATAAATCATCGAGTGACTATAAAAACTCAAAAAAACCCAAAAGAAAATTATATAATTGGTATGAACAGCCTTATTTGACCTATTTAATTAAATACGTTGAAATAGCTTTTATTGAATTAGGTTATGATCTTAATCTGGATCCTAATTTTTCAGAGTCTTTATTAGCCGGATATTTGCAGGATTTATGGTCGGCTTTAATCAAGCAAGGGGTGTCTAATCAGACACCTCCACAAATTATTTTACAATTATTAGAAAATGAATCATTCAGACAAAGTACGTTTGATGGCACTTATTTAAACAATACTAAAACTTTTTATCCCCTAGGTGAATGGAGTAAAACTGAATTAAACTCGACTGCTCAAGATTTAATGAACAAAACTATAATAAATAGTACTAGCCTACCGATAAATAGTTCAACTAGTAACAATAAAACCAGAAAAAAAAAATCGGTGCCGGTATTCACACCAACAAGCACATCTCACTTAAAGAGTTCAGCAACACGATCCCTAGGCTTTATAAATACCATGGCACATCATGTGAAGAATTCTTTTTACGCATTAAAGGCTAGAATGCCACTCTTTGACAAGCTGCTCGATAGACAAGAAAATAACATGCACTTATTAAGTTGGCAATCACCTATCAAGGCAAACAGCATCAAATATACGATCCCAACAATTACGTCGGAAGTTCCATTACCTAATACTCATGCTTTATCTCCTGTACCTTATACACTCGATACTTTTAACAGCGGACTTTTTCTAGCTAATTATGCATTAAAATTATTTTTTAAAGCAAAAAATTCTAAACAAGATAAAAAAAATAGTGTATCCGCTAAAAAATCCAGAATAAAACTGATTTCTAAGAAACAACGCCGCTATTATCCAAGCCATTTTATTTTTTTTAAATCCATTTTAGATGACCAAACAAACTATTTACAGGAAAAAACAGTATACTTTTTAAGTCTAGAACGATTGATTTCGCTAGGATAATGGGAAATTTTAATTAGGTTTTAAGCATAAGTATTTTTATGCTAAACATTTAAATTTATAGATTTAAAATCGTTTTCACTAAAGGAATAGTTAATTTACGTTTTAAACTTAAGCTGGCCTTATCTAATTGTTCTAATGCTGAAAAAAGCGCTCGAGAATCGCGCGGAAGACGGTGTAATAAAAATTGTCCTACTTCCTCTGAAAACTCTAAGCCTCTCAGGTAAGCACGCTGCTGTAAAGCAATGAGTCTCTCTGTGTCATTTAATTCACGTACTTGAAATAAAACGCCGCTGGACAAACGTGAAATTAAATCCGGCAAGGAGAAATTTAATTGCTGCGGACTATGCTTAGCCGCAATCAACAAAAAACGAGATTGTTCTTGTAAGCGATTATAGAAATGGAATAAGGACTCCTGCCAACTACTATCGTCCATAATACTATCTAGTTCATCGATACACACCATATCAACTGATTCTAAGCCGCGCAAAATTTCGCTACACTTGTTTTTTTTTAGTGTACTTAAAGGCAAATACGCGACAGAAAATCCTTGTTGTTGTGCGGCATGACAACAGGCTTGCAGTAAGTGTGTGCAACCTGCACCCGGATTACCCCAAATATAGATATAAGGCTCACCCCTTTTTAGCACAAATTGTTGTAGGGAATTTAATAGAATAGCATTCTGACCGATATAAAAATTTTCAAAACAACATGCATCAGGCGGTTGGATGGGAAGAATGAGCTGTGTTAGCATTGCTTTTGATTCTTAGCGCTTAATTTTTTACTCGCTAACTTTAAATAGTAAGCCGCTTGCCAAAACCACATCCAGGTATATTGGATAAAACTCAATAATGTAGTAACAAAAACCGCCTCTATAATACGTGGAATTAATTCGGCAGGGATATCAAAAAAAGCTAATTTAATAATGAGTAAACTCACTAAAACTAATTGAAAAAATGTATTTAACTTGCTAATCCAAACCGGCTTATAATCTAAAGGGCCGACCCAATAGCGATACAGCAAAGCGCCGCCCATAATCCAAATATCGCGCCCTATCACCATAACCGTTAACCATAAGGGAATTTGCTGTAAATAAGCTAACACAACAAAACTGCCCATGAGTAAGAGCTTATCGGCCAAAGGGTCCAATAAAGCGCCTAAAGGGGTGGTCCAACCAAAAAAACGTGCTAACAAACCATCTAAGCCATCACTCAAGCCGGCTACCACAAACAAATAAAAGGCCAGGGGATAGCACTTTGTCAATAAGGCCCATAAAATGGGACCTATTAGGATAAAGCGCATACACGTAATCAAATTAGGCAGATGACGTAGTTGTATTTGCATCATTTTTTTGGCTTAATCAAACTTATCATAGGTGATCCATGCTGAAACCAGAACTCATTAACCAACTTATATTAAAGTTTCCTCAACTTCAGGCTACCACTGTTAAGAAAAGTGTAGAGCATTTAATCGAACTGTTGGAACAAACATTATACCAGGGCCATCGTATAGAAATACGCGGCTTTGGAAGTTTCTCACCCCATTATAATGCAGCACGAACTGCTTTTAATCCGAAAACAGGAGAACATTTTTTAGCTCCAGAAAAATATCGCATCCATTTTAAAATGGGAAAAACGCTCAAATATTGTGTTAACAAACCTACTCATCACACTAAGCAAACTGAACTAAATCCTGTTGAATAAACTAGCATTATCAATGCGAGCACGTAAAACATCTCGTCAGCAGAAACACATTGTGACTCTCGTCTTACGAGCGCGCGGCAACCACCGTCATTGCGAGCGCGTAGCGCGCGGCAATCCATGGTTGAACTCACCCTCACCGACGTTTCGACCTCGCATGTCGTTTAATCGCTACGTCATTGCTGTGCATTTTGTTCCAAAAAATCTCCAAGAGCATAACATAATGCTTGCGTCCCGACACGCTGTAAAGCCGAAATTTCAAATAGCGGGACATGCTCAGGAACTTGAGTTTTTATATATTGCACATACTCGTGCAACTCTTCAGCAGAAAGTAAGTCTATTTTATTCAACACTAGCCACCTAGGTTTGGCAGCTAATTCAGGGCTATATTTTAACAGCTCATTTTCAATCAAGGCCATATTTTTTAATGGATCACTGCCATCGATGGGTTGGATATCCAATACATGCAGTAATAAACGCGTACGATCCAGATGCTTAAGAAAGTTTATACCTAAACCTAAACCTTCGGCAGCACCGGTAATCAATCCCGGAACATCTGCCATCACAAAACTACGTCCCGCTTCTAAGCGCACCACACCTAAATGCGGCTGCAAGGTAGTAAATGGATAATCAGCTACTTTAGGCGTCGCCGCCGATACCGCTCGTATCAGACTCGATTTTCCGGCGTTCGGCAAACCCACCAGACCTACATCCGCCAACAATTTCAACGAAAGCTTTAGTCGACGACTTTCGCCGGGATGACCGGGTGTAAATTGCCGTGGACTGCGATTAGTACTGCTTTTAAATCGGGCATTACCCAAACCATGCCAACCGCCTTTTGCGACACATTGCGTTTGCTCTTTGATCGTTAAATCACCGATCAATTCTTGCGTATCCGCATCAAAGATTTGGGTACCGACAGGCACGTCTAGAAAGAGATCAGCACCCTTTTTCCCGGCGCAATCACTGCCTTTACCATTTTCGCCACGGGCAGCTTTATAGAGGCGATTATAATGAAAATCAATCAGTGTATTGAGGTTAGCCGTGGCTTTTAAGTAAACACTGCCGCCATCGCCGCCATCGCCGCCATCGGGCCCACCTAAGGGGATAAATTTTTCGCGACGAAAACTAACGCAGCCTGCCCCGCCTTTTCCTGCTTCTACTAGTATCTCAACTTCATCTAAAAATTTCATAAAAAACCCCGCTGAGCGGGGTAACCATTAAAAACTATTAAAAACTATTTTTATTTATATATATAAAACTTCGTCATGGCGAGGCAAGGCCGTGGCCATCCATGGATTGCCGCGCACCTTCGGTGCTCGCAATGACGAGGATTGGTCGCCTACCTCGCGCAAGGACGAGGAAATTAAGCAGCGTGTTCAGCCGACTCTGCTAATGCAGGAACTACATTCACATAACATCTTAGCTTAGCGCCTTTACGGGCAAACTTAACCACGCCTTGCACTAAGGCAAATAAGGTGTGATCCTTGCCGATACCGACATTATTACCTGGGTGGTAATGTGTTCCTCGTTGACGGATGATAATATTGCCTGCTTTAACCGATTCACCACCGAAGTGTTTTACACCTAAGCGTTTTGAGTGTGAATCGCGACCATTGCGGGTACTACCGCCTGCTTTCTTGTGTGCCATGGTGAGTATCCTCTATAAAATCTCGGTAATTTTTACCGCTGTATAATGCTGCCGGTGGCCCATTTGCTTTCTATGGTGCTTACGGCGTCGAAACTTAATAATAGTGATTTTATCACCACGACCATGCTCCACGATAGACGCCTTAACCTTGGCCTCAGCTAAAAAAGGTGATCCCACTTTGACATCGGTCTTATTAGCCAGCAGTAACACCGGAAACTCAATGATTTCGCCGACCTCTGCCGATAGCTTTTCTAGCTTAATAATTTCGCCTTCGGCGACCTTATATTGTTTTCCACCAGTGGAAATAACTGCGTACATTTATACTCTCCAAATCAGGGTCTGTTACAAAATCTTTAATGATGATACTGGCTCCCCGAACAGGACTCGAACCTGTGACCCAATGATTAACAGTCATTTGCTCTACCAACTGAGCTATCGGGGAATTTAAAGCCGTTAAGGCCGCTTATAGTAATAGCAGAGGTAGCATGGGTCAAGAGCTGAAATAAATTTATTTACTCACTCTCCATGCTAATTAAGCTTTATGCAAAGAGATGCTAAACTTCTTCCTGTTCAAGCTGCTTAGAAAGCTTTAATATCTCTTGGATAGTCTTTGGAGCGAGGCCTTTAGATTGCATAATTTTTTCAACTGCCTTCATAGCCTTTTCGACACCTTGATGCAGGTCTTGTTCTTCAAGTTTCTGAGCAACACTCATATTATCTTCCCCATATGTCGGAATGTTTTCGAGCATAACTAATAACTGCTTAACGCCACGAGTATTAGCGTCTCTAAAGATAGAATACAGCATAGTTTGGCATTGTTCACTGGACAAATATCCCTTTTTGAGTTCCTCTTGCGGTCCAAAACAATCGAAAGGACTTCCCGTGCAGGGATAAAGGCGTGACTTTCACGCTGCTGAGTAGATGACTGTTAATCATCTACTCAGTTGTTTTTGCTATGATTAAACTTCTATTAAAACAAGCACTTATTCGACTAACGTCACTAGTCAAAAAGCTCTTGATGCGAGCTTTGCGCGTCAAGAGCTCTTCATATCTGTCAGATATTTTTCTTGGATAGTTTTTACCCTCCTATCAACAGTGAGATTTATGTTAGTCAGTTGGATTATTTTTTATCATACTCATCCAACTTTTCTTTGTAATCATTCTTTTCCTGCTCAGACTTATCTAATTGCTCTTGCAAATCTTTACCTTTTTTTTCGCAGTCATCCAACTTATCCTTGATTTTTTTTACTTCATCTTCGAGTTTTCTTTTGTCTAATTGATCCTTTAAATCCTTACCGTTTTTCTCGCACTCAGTCAATTTATCTTTGTATTGTCTTAATAAATTCTCATACTCGGCTAACTTATTTTTGAATTCCTTTCTTTCTTCTACACATTCCTCTAGCCTTTTTTCGTAGTTAATTTTATCCAATTCACATTGTGTGAGCTCATCCTTAATATTTGCATCCAAATCAAGTTCAGCCTTAAAGGAAGTAAGTCCCAAGGGTATTTGTGTTAAATCACTGTCAGCCGGTACTGCAATATTATCACCTAACAAACCATAGTCCTCAAAAAGTTCTAATTTGCAGATGTTACCGGTTTTGACCGAATGCAGATGATCGTTCAATGAATCTGGTATGTCTTTTAACCCTTTGCCAAAATCCACTACATAACCCACATAGGCGATATAAGCATCACCCTCAAACTTAGGTTTAGTGAAGAAAATCGCTTCGGTAGGACCCGGCTCTTTTTTGTCTGTTTTTGATAAGGTATATATCATTTAATCTTTCTCCTATTAAAGTAGAGAAAGATTATCTAATGAAAATGGGTAATATAATTTACATGATTGAATCATCATCTTGAACCATTTGCCAAGCAAACGCGCGCCAGTCCAGGAAATACAAATTAAATTAAAATAACTCCTAATTTCTTAGCGATCTTAGCTAGAGCCTTATCTTTAGTCGCTAAAGGAATACCTAAGCGTAAGGCTAATTCAAGGTAACTAGCATCATAGCTAGTGAGTTTTTCCTTATAGGCCAGCTGACTGGTCTCATGAAAGGCACGATAGGAAGTCTCTTCATCAACCTGTATCGATAAACTACCGATCAACTCGAGAGATAAGATGACATGAGCATAACTAATGCGTTTACGCCTTTCGGCAAGAATTAGAATATTGCTCATTTCTAGCGCCCAAAGACTCGGCACATGCGCCGTTTCTTGTTCTAAGCGCTCTAATAGAGACCAGGTATAGGGGCTAGCTTCATCATCAAAGCACCAAGACAAGGCGATAGAAGCATCTAATACAAAGCTCATTAGCGCCGTCCCTGGTCACGTAATTTTTTCCAATCATCCTTAAGCGTATGCCCATGGATTAAATCTTTGAGCGCCGCAATAGCTTGTTGAATACGTAGCTGATTAGCCGCAGTCGCGGGTACCAGCTTAGCCACGATGCGACCATGTTTAGTGATAACGATTTGCTCACCTTTTTCCACTTTATCGAGCAACGCAGAAAAATGTGTTTTGGCTTCAAAAGCACCCACTGTTTGCATAATGACCTCTTTAAATTAAACTAGTCTTAAACTAGTTTATCACATTTAATAGGTCATTAAAAGATTTAACGATGCCCTTTTTTGTGCATTCGGATAACCAAAGTAAGCGAGGACCTCAATCGAGGTATAGCGTTTATTACACTTAGGACAATGTCTTCTGCGTAAGATTTTTTTTCCTTCTTCTGATTTACGTGAATTAATTACCCGTGTTTTGGCATATTCACAAAACGGATTTAAACACTTCATAACTTTATTCCCTTGTATAATGACTTTCAATAAAAAATGATAAATTACACATCAAGCTTAACTGCCTGCCTATCCGCTACAGACGACGTATGGTCCCGGACAGCATGACATAGCGTCTTAAATGTTTAGGCTCATCTTTGGGTAATTTACGCTGCATTTTTAATCTTTTATGTCTTATTTTTTTGCGTAATCGAAACTCTCTTACGAACGGAAAACAATCAATCAATAGCGATAGGAATCCGAGACGTTTTAACATAATTTATTCCTTAAAAATGATATAGATAAAAAAATTTATTATTAATGAATTACTTTACCTCCTTATTTTTTAAATGACTTGAATTCAAGACTTGCCTTATATTTTTAGGCCTAGGAATATATTCAGTAAAACCCTTTAATTTATTTTGATGTTCGATTTGTCCAGTTAAATAACGTGGCATGCTAGCCAATTTTTTAAGTGCATAATAATTTTGATAGCGCCGCTCAAATTCTTTTTGTGCAAAAATCAAATCACGTTCCGATTGTTGACATAAAAAAATCCACCCTCCCATATCTCTAATCACAGAGTGGATCAAAGGATCCGTGAATATCACACTCTCGTAATGGCCGATATGTCGAATGGTGGTAATAATTTCTGTCCAAGCCGCTAGACCTTTACTTGCTGTATCACCCTCTATCGCTTTAATCCAATCCGCAGGACTTGGAAAACCTCTTTTGGCATAGTCAGGATTTTTCAAAAAATCCCATAAGCTTACCTCAAACACGGCATACGCATATTTTTTCAAACAATTCCAATAGGTATGTAATAATAACGAAGAAAGTTTGCGATTATAAACTTCTGCCAAAACCATCATTCCTTGCGTAAATTTTTCTTGATCTTCTGAAGTCATACCATTTTTTTCCCTTTTAATAATTGCAGATCATGCGGCTTAGTCACTTCTGGATTAGAAGTCATCCATTTTTTTGCTATTTGTAAATTATGTTCAAAAGTTATTGGAAATGAACGACACGCCGCTGGAAACTGTTTTTTTTGCTGTTGCTCTTTAGTCAACCACGCATGAATATGTCGTAAAATACTCGCGCGGTGCTTACGTTTATTCGGATTAGTAATATTCCAGGCGATCAATTTGCGCAATTCTTGTAATACATCGATTTCAGCATAAAGAGTTTGCCATTCTTCATATTCTTGCTGCCTCACCTGATAAATGGCATTACCCATGAGAGGTATCGTTAATAACGGTTCTGAACTTGGGACACTGGAATGCTTAGTCGTTAAATTAGCAATGTGTGCGTCGGATGGTGATTTAAACCCTTCAATCTCTTCTTCTTGATCCTGTTCTTGTTTCTGTTCCTGATCCTGTTCCTGATTAAGGCAAGACTTAGTCAATGACTTAGTAGCATCTTTTACTGCAGGTTGACGTAAGGTTTCTGCAAAGGCTAGCTCGAAGGCTTTACCTAAGCCTTTTACAAATGCTTCTAGTTTATAATAAGCTTCGTTTTTAAGTGTACATTCAGGGATTTCATCCCAATGCAATGCCCAGCTTCGCACTACATTCGGTGATTGAGGTTTATTATATTTAATGGCATTAGCTATAAAAATAACGCGTGCCTTGAGATCAGCTTGCACCAAACCTTGGCCCATCACTTCTTTTAAAGCACGTTGAAATCCTATCAATGACCATCCTAACTCTTCTGCCATAGCACCCGCACCCGCACGATACAAACCTGGGATAGAGGTGGTATGCGGATTGCATAATAGATAAAGAAAAAGTGCTTGGCCACTCGGTTTTAAAGGGGTTAATGAGCGAAATTTCTCATCACACCAAATCCTGACATCTAACATTCGATAGCGCATAATTTCCCTCACTCAATGAATTAGACTGAGAATTTATTAACCCTAATTAACTTACTGCTTTACTTAAATTAGTTTTTTTTACTTTTCTAACCGATAAAACTGGACATAATTTAGCTGCTTTAGAAATACTTATTTTTCGCTGATCAACCTGCTTCATCAATTCCTTGCTCGCATAAAGTTTTAATCTTTTAGCATTTTGATAGGTGAAATGACTGCCAAAACCTAAGCGAGTGGCAATTAATTGTCGTAAAGGTGTCCTTTCTTCTTGATTCACTTGTGCATCATTATTCATAAGTCGTGGCTTTTGAATTCCTCTCGGCATAATATTTCTTTTTTTGCTGAGCTCAGCTTGGCTTTTTGCTTTTTCAAGATCACTACGATACCCTTGTCGACTCCCCAAAAATTTTTCTAATGCCATGCCTATCGCAACGCGCTCACTGATAAGGAAATTTTTTACAAATAATTCACTGCTGTAATGCCCTTTCGCTAAGTCAGTTAAAGAAACACGCCACGCTGGAACTGTTTTTTTAGTATGGTGTTTATATAGATAAAAAATCTTTTCACCAAAGATCAACGTATTCTCTTCATCCAAACAAATAGGGCGCTGTTTATGCAGAGGAATCGATGCGTTTTTCTCAGTAATAGTTATTACACATTTTTCTGATTTGATACGCTCAATGGCAACATAAACTAGCTCACACGGTGGTAAATCAAACTTGGGTAACCGTAAAGTTAAGTGCTTTAAACGTTGCACAATATGAAAGGGCACTAAATCCTTCCAGTTAATTTCACCGCCGGTTAAATATTCAATTTGCAAGGCATACTCTAAGGGTATTTTGCTGACTCCTTTTATCCAGGCGTAGACATGTTCACGGTGTATACCTAACTTTTTGGCCATATGCTTAACTGAACCTAAACTATATATAGCTTTATCTAACATTGCTTCCTGCATGAACTCACATCCTTTATTTTTCGTTCTACAAAAAGTCTATACAATAAAAGTTAAATTTTTTTACATCGTAAGTGCGTATCTTATCGAGATAAAGTGAATGCTTAGTTAGAGTTAGGAAGAGTTATGCAACCTCGCTTAATCCGTTTGCGTGATGCCGCAAAATATTTAGGTATGGATAAAAATCGATTCAATAGCGAAGTTAGGCCTTTTTTAATTACATTAAGAATTGGTCAGCAAGGAATTGCCTTTGATCGATTGGATTTAGATCAATGGGCCGATGAGTTTAAAAAACATCAAGGCAAACCTGCACAACGTGTTATACGTTGGCAAGCTCATGCGATTAAACACTTGTTAACAGAAAAAAAACATACCACTATCTCAAAAAAAACGCTTGATGAAGAATTTCAGCAGTTGGTCGATCAATTATCGAGAAAGAAAGCAAATCTTTCACGTTCATAAGTTATGGTAAGGAGTTAGCTAAATGGCAAGCAAACGCTCACCCGGTCTCATTAAAAGAGGATCGATATGGCACATCAATAAAAAAATTTATGGTCGACGCCTGTCAGAAAGCACAAAATCGTCCTCATTGGCAGAAGCGGAACGCTATTTAATGCATCGCCTTGAAGAAATCCGGCTAGCCAGTATTTACGGAGTAAGACCGACACGTTCATTCCGACATGCCGCACTTAAATTCCTTATTGAAAACCAACATAAAGCGAGCCTGCATATTGATGCGCGCTTACTAAAACAACTGGATGCGTTTATCGGTCATTTACCGCTGACAGCGATTCATCAAGGCAATCTAGCAACCTATATACAAACGCGTAAAGCGGCTGGAGTAAAAAATCGAACTATTAATTACGGATTACAAGTCGTACGTCGCATTTTAAATCTCGCTGCACAAGAATGGTTGGACGAAAATGGTTTAAGTTGGTTAGCCAGTGCGCCAAAAATTCGCTTGTTACCTGAGCAAAATAAACGTTTACCCTACCCTTTATCCAAAGAAGAAGAACAACGCTTGTTTGATCATTTACCCTTTCATTTAAAACAAATGGCCATATTTGCCGTTCATACGGGCTGTCGTGATCAAGAAATTTGTCGCTTACAATGGCAGTGGGAAGTGAGCATACCTGAATTAAATACCTATGTTTTTATTATTCCTGCCAACCTAGTTAAAAATCGGCAGCATCGATTAGTTGTTTTAAATCAACAAGCCAAACAAGTGATTGAAGCACAACGCGATTGCCACCCTATATTTGTTTTTACTTATCGGAATAAACCTTTATCACGGATGTTAAATTCTGCATGGTTAAGCGCACGCAGGAAAACCAAACTTCCACAGGTACGTGTGCATGATTTAAAACATACGTTTGGCCGGCGTTTACGTGCGGCTAACGTCAGTTATGAAGATAGACAAGATTTACTCGGCCACAAAAGTCAACGCGTGACTACGCATTACTCCAGTGCAGAGTTAGCCAATTTAATTGCAGCGGTAAATTCTATAGAGATGCAAACTAGCAGCGCCGGTCTATTTACGTTATTAAAACCTTCCTCGAGGCAGTCTATGCATTAGACAGATTAACTTTTTTTCGTTTGAATTTTTTATAGACCTCATTATCATTGCGCTTACCCATAAAAGCGATGATGAGTAATTTCCTTGCTGCGTCTATTCGGTAGATCACTCTATATTCACCGACATCAACTCGATGATAATCAGAAATCCCTTTTAATTTTTTTGCGTCTTGTGGAAATGGATTTTCCTTTAAGGACTCTACAGTCATTGCTAACTGTCTTCCATGTTTAATAGGTACTTGCTTTAAAAACTTTAAAGCTTGTTTAGCAAAACTAATTTTTATCATCGTCACGTAAGGATTTTAAAAAATCTTCACTTTCTTTTTCGCTAACTAACCCGTCCATTTCTGAAGTTTTTGCTAAAATTTCCCACAACTTATCTTGAGCATCTTCTAATAGTTGATATTTTTTTATCGATAGTACCACTGCAACAGGCCGCCCTTTCTTTTCAATTAGAACATTCTCGCTTTGAGCGGCATCCAGCAGTCGACCAAATTCATTTTTTGCTTCTCGGGCTCCAAGTGTCAACATAATTCACCTATAGTGTTCATTAGGTGCATAATAGCTCTAATAGATCGGTATAGCAACTAATCCTAGTTAATACCATAAATACCAGTTTTGTATTTCCCTGATCAGTGATAATTTATATCTATCATAAATAGAAATAGTTAATAAAAAATCTATTGCTATAGAGATCATTCAATGATCTCTCCATTTATGCTCACTTAACAAAAAATAAGAAAGTTATTACTTTGAAGCACTAATGCTTTATTGAAAAAATAGTTATCACAAATTTTATTAAAGGAAAAAATTATGCCTATCGCAATTATATCTACCTTACTTACTACAGTCTTAGGAACCTTAAACACTGTACTTACTTTACTAGCTGTAGTTCCGGGCGCTGGCTCTGCTATTGCTCCCGTACAAGCTGCAATCGCTTCTGTCATGAGCGCATTAAGTATATTAAACGGATTGCCAGGGATACCTGTTGTAAGATAATTAATTAAGTGTAGATGAAGGAAGCATTGTGCTTCCTTCATGAAATTTAATTTTTAAGTATTAACAGCATATTAAATAAAAAAGATAAAATTTAAACACAAATAGATTCACAGCAGGATAAAAAAGATGTCCCTTATTATTATAACCGGCATGTTATCAAATGCATTAAGTATACTGACCACTGTATTAACTTTAGTTCAAACTATAGCGGGCGCTGAGGCAGCTACACTCGCTATAAAAGATGCGATTATCTCGCTAATAGAAGCCATCGGTATTTTAAATTCATTACCTCCTATAACCATTCCATAAAAAGCGTTTGATTATACCCAAGCAAATATTACTTACTTGGGTATAATCTAGTCGAAACCTATTTTTTGCATGCCTGAGTAAGGCATAGTACGTCAGCGTAATGCTCATTATGCTTTTTTAAATTTAAAAAAATGATCTAAAGTCAAATGAATACGTGAACCAGTCGATGACTGTTAATCATCCACTCAGCTGCTATAGTCAATGGGGAGATGAGAGGAAAAACAGCCACTGGGCTACTTGAAGGCTTACGTTAAAAATGGCTGTTTGCGACCGTCTATTTTTAGTGCAATTGTCCTATCATTTGCCACATAAGCCTGTTAGAATGCCCACTTTTAGAGCTAAAGATGTTACTTGGCTCAACTACTATAGCCAGGAACTTTTTAGTGAACTTTACAGAATTCAAATTAAACGCCCAAATTTTATCCGGTATTCAAGCCGAAGGCTACGAAGTAGCCACACCTATCCAAGCAAAAGCCATACCCGCCATCCTCGATGGCCAAGATGTTGTAGGCTTAGCACAGACGGGAACCGGTAAAACCGCAGCTTTTGCCTTACCCCTCTTACAACACCTGATGGCAGGACCTAAAGGTCAACTACGTGGGCTTATCCTTGCGCCGACGCGAGAACTAGCCGACCAAATTTGTGTTGCTATCAATAAACTCGGTGCTAAGACCGGTTTACGCTGCGCCACTATTTATGGCGGCACCGTTAATTATCGTGAACAATATCGAACATTACGCGGCGGCATCGATATCGTCGTCGCTTGTCCGGGTCGTTTGCTCGACTTACTCCAAGGCGGCAAAAACAGCCGTGAGCAAGCAAATCTTAACCACATTGAAATATTAGTCTTAGATGAAGCCGATCATATGTTTGATTTGGGATTCCGCGAGCCTATTTATCATATTTTAAAATATTTACCCAAGCAGCGCCAAAACTTGCTGTTTTCTGCCACCATGTCAGCCGATATCCGCTTACTGGCAGACAAAGTATTGAATAAGCCGGTTTCGATAAAAATTGGTGAATCCGCGCCCGCCAACACCGTCACGCAAACATTGTACCCCGTTTCAGAAGCACTCAAAACTGATTTACTGGAAACCATTTTACAAAACAATGCGGTTCAATCGGCCATCATTTTCACTCGCACCAAACATCGCGCTAAGCGTTTGGCCGAACATCTTGGCCATCTCGGTTACAAAGCAACTTCCTTTCAGGGAAATTTATCGCAAAGTAAACGTAAGATTGCGCTCGGCAAATTTCGCCATGGTGAATTAAAATTCTTAGTTGCTACTGATATCGCGGCTCGGGGAATTGATATCGATCATATATCCCATGTAATTAACTTTGATATGCCTAATACGGCGATAGATTATACGCACCGCATCGGACGTACGGGCCGCGCTTCTAAGTTAGGTGCCGCCTTTAGTTTGATTACCAACGGCGATAGACGCCAAATTCGTTCGATTGAACATCTACTTAAAAAACGTTTAGAAGAATGTATTATCCCTGAATTTGACTATAAAGCGAAAGCAAAAGCCCCCGCTGAACTCACCACAGCCGATAGACCTAGACAATATAACTATGCTCATGCTCATCAAAATTCAGCGTCTAGAAAACCAAAGCCACGCGTTAATTACCAAAAAAGTTATTCCGGTAGCAGAAGAAGAAAAACCACCGATTGATCCAATAACCGCTGCTTTCTTTTAGAAACCCATAATTCGACCTAAACATTTTAAAGCTCTTTTGATAAGAGATTTTTTCAGTGTTAATAATTTATTTTAAATTTTTGTATCTACAGCAAAAAAATCTTCTTCTTTTTTATAAATAAAAAAATTGATAAACTAAAAGTGAGTTGAAAAATTTAAAAAAATAAATATCTAAAGGGAAATTAGATTATGTTGGATTTTATCGCAGAACATAGAAAAATTGCTATAAATAAAGAAATTGAAGGCTTAAAGCAACAGTTATTAACGGACAAATATGAACGACAGGACATTGAAAAAAAGATTGAAGATTTACAAAAAAAATTAGATATTCAATGCCCATCCGTCGAAGATATATATGCTAATGCAAAACAAAAACTGAAAAATGAACGATCGATTGATTGTACGCTCAACATTAAAGAGAAAAAATTTTTTTACGAGATTGAAAGAATATTAAGTGATCCAGAATTTGTTCCTGTGGATGACCCTGAAAAAGTCATTGATTACCAAATAGGTCTGATTCGCCAATTAAAAGAATATAATTTGATCAAAGATCCACTATTTAATTACCTTCTGGCATTAAGATTATTTGACTATAAAAAAGAACTTGTATCTAACATCATTTCAGATCTACCTACAGAAAATATCCCAAGAGAAAACCTTATTAACGAGCTTAAAGTTAATTTTGACAATGAAATTTTTAGCAAAGTTAAGGATAAATTTGCCAATAGATTATTTGACCTATTAATTGATAAAAAAAACTCGGAAGATAAAATATTCGAGCTATCGCTTAAAATTGGCAAAATTAATTGTAAAGATAAACTAACTGCCGAACAAATCAATTATTTTTCAGCATTAGGAATCATTAATTTTTTAGAAAAAAAAGCATGTACGCAACCGGATTCTGATCAGGACAATGCAGAATATGATTTAATACTCCCTGTTGTTCCTGAGGATCTTCCTAGCGATGAAGTAAGTCCTATTGAAGTTTTTCAACTTAATCAATTGGCCCATGAAACGTTTGACTTAAAGGAATTTCAACAGATAACTGCAGCCGTGCTTGAAGCACTACCGGATGATAAAAAGATAGTGATAATTAACCAATCTAGTATAGCGTTTACCGATATTATTCATGCGACCTTAAGTCTTCAAGACTCCCATATCGATACCTTCCCTGTAAAAAATTATTTTGAGCAGCTTTTTAAAAAAAATGTTGCGACATTTAAAGCAGCGTTAATAGAACACTCTATTGAAATAAAACCAAAATATATCGAAAAATTGTGTGTTTTATGCACTTTAGGTTTATATAAAGGAAAAGAAAAGCAATTGCAAAATTTAAAAAATGACATTAAGCGAAATATTTTTAAAGTAAATAATAATAACCGTACCGCTTTATATATTTTAGACATTTTTTTAAAAAAATATGTGGATATTAACAACTTAAGCCAAAAACTGGTAGAACATAATCCTCGTAACGTAACATGGAACATGAAAGAAGGATTTAGTTCAATTCACATACAGCAAAACCAGCAACCACCCACTTCTCATCAAAACAGCATTTTTTTAAAACCTATGCAACTGAGTAATCGAATTCCTTTTTTAGTTCGGCGTAATGCGGATGAAATGAAAAAAATAAAAGCATTGATAGATTTAATGCAGCGTAAAAAAACACATTTAGATATTCTAACTCCGGTTTCATTCGAAAAATTGATGCAATCTAGTCTAAGAATTCGGCCATTAGAAAAAGAAAGGACACGATTATTTAATCAATTGGAAGTAAAAATAGATAAAGTGTGTGCAGAATTTCAAAATAAGCGGCGTAAAGCAGCTTCAAGTGAAAGAGAACTAACAGAAGACGAATGTTCAGAATATGTAACTTCCTTAGAAAAAAGAATAGCAGAATACAAAGAAAAAAATTCTCCAACCACTACTCAACAACAAGGAAAACTCTTGAAAGATGCTTTTTTTTATAAATGCCGAATGGTGGTTCTGGATAATTTAAAAACTAAACTGATGGAGATTAAATCCATATCTCCTAATACCAATAGGTCATTTGTAAGCTATAAGAAATACTTAAAACCTATTGACAAGCTAATGCATATTCAAAAAAAGCTAAGTTTACAACAACAACAAATTTTACAGGAATTTTCAAACTTTATTTTAAAAAAATTTTCGCAACTTAATCTATCTTTTGATGAGGCACAAAATGTTATCGCTTCCATACAACAGCATGCTATCTGTTGTTTGAGAAGCTATTCTGAAAAATTAAATGATGATTTATTAAAAAATTCACCTTCCTTATATGACAAGAATAAGAAATTGTATAACAAATATGCTGAAGTTCTACAAAAAATAGCTGACTCAAAACAACACGCGCTTAAAAAAGAAGCCCTTATATTGAAAATATTGGATCACAATATTTCATCTAAGAAAAATATTATGTATAGGGAAGAAGCGCTAAGCATATTGCATGACACTGAACAGTATTTGCATGTCATCGATTATCTACAGCGAGTGAGTGAATGGTTTGATCCAGAACACATTAATCTATACTCCAACGCTATTGAATTTGTTAATATAACAACAAGACAAAAGAAAATAATGCAAACGATACAAAAGACAGAGACGGGTATATCGACAATCTCAATCCAGCAGCCTACTTTAACATCAGTAAGCCAAATTGCAGCCAATGGTGATCCTGAAACCAACAACACAGCTAACTCTCAAACAGTGTCAGCGTCATACGTATCTCAAGGGCCGCTAAAAGTTAATTTTTTTAATTCATCTAAAACCGACTCACCCAAAGAATTAAGGAGCACTAGTTTGCAGTTAGTTTAAATATGACGTTTTACTGAAATTTATTGTACAATAGCCCACTATTTCGCAGGAATAGAATAAAATTTTTATTGTGGTGATAGGCTATGAATTTTCTCGATGATTCTCAACGCATCAAAACCGGTCTCGCTGAAATGCTCAAAGGCGGCGTCATTATGGACGTCACTAACGTTGAACAAGCGCAAATTGCCGAAGCTGCAGGCGCTTGTGCCGTCATGGCTCTAGAACGTGTGCCCGCTGATATTCGTAAAATGGGCGGCATCGCACGTATGGCCTCTCCTAAAATTATTCACGATATCATGCAAGCCGTCTCGATACCGGTAATGGCAAAAGTACGTATTGGCCATTTTGTCGAAGCTCAAATATTACAAGCATTACATGTCGATTTTATCGACGAAAGCGAAGTGTTAAGCAATGCCGACGATGAATGTCATATTGATAAACATGCGTTTGATGTGCCTTTTGTGTGTGGCTGTCGCAATCTTGGCGAAGCATTAAGACGCATTGCCGAAGGTGCGGCCATGATACGTACTAAAGGTGAAGCAGGTTCAGGAAATATTCTCGAAGCAGTACGCCATATGCGCGCTATCACCCGCGAAATTAAACAACTGACCGTTTTAAATAAAGAAGAACTTTACGCTAAGGCAAAAAGTTTAAATGCCCCTTTGGAATTAATACGTTGGGTTGCTGAAGAAGGTAAATTACCCGTGCCGCATTTTTCTGCGGGGGGTGTAGCGACACCTGCCGATGCCGCTTTATTACGCCAGCTGGGTGCCGAAAGTGTGTTTGTCGGTTCAGGAATCTTTAAATCGACGGATCCTGAAAAACGTGCCTGCGCCATCGTGCAAGCCACTACACATTTTGATAATCCGGAAATTTTGCTGAATGTTTCAAGTGATTTAGCTGAAGGCATGAGTGGCTTCAATCTTAAATTCGAAGAAGAAGAAAGCTTGGTTTGAGACCTCTTGCAAAACTCAGTGATGGGCTTAAGTTCGAGGCAAACAATTTGCAAAGACCGGAGTTTACTAAAGTATTATGAATATTGGAGTTTTAGCCTTACAAGGGGGCTATCAAGCGCATATCAATAGTTTAAATAAGCTTGGTGTGTTTTGCTCCTTGGTACGTGATCGTCCGACACTGACCGCCACCGATGCATTAATTATACCCGGTGGAGAAAGCTCGGTAATGATCAAATTATTGCATCAGTATCAACTTTGGATGAGTCTCATGGATTATGACAAACCTATCCTAGGCATCTGTGCCGGAGCAATACTTTTAGCTCAATCCGTCTTATCACCGACACAAGATAGCTTGCGTCGTATCAACATCTGCGCCACACGTAATGCTTACGGCAGACAACTCGCCAGCCACATAGTAAACGGACACTGCGTAGTAAGAAATCTGGCTATGGAAATGGTTTTTATCCGCGCACCTAAACTTACAATCCTGGGAAACTCGCACGTTAAAGTACTCGCGCAATACCAAGATGATATTGTTGCGGTGCAAGAGAATAATATCATCGCCGCTAGTTTTCATCCTGAGCTGAGTCAAGATAATTATTTGCATCGATATTTCATCAAGCAAGTAGCCTGCAGTTCGGCAAAGGCTTAAATTTCGTTGCTTCTTCTCGTCATTGCGAGCTCGAAATATATTTATTGTCATTGAAGCACCGATATATTCATCATCACTGGAGCACTGAAAAGATACATCGTCATTGCGAGCGCCGCAGGTGCGCGGCAATCCACTTATATGATTTCTTCGTATAAATCATTCCAACTTGGGTTTTTTGTTTCTATCAGCTGCAGTTTCTTTTTTCTAGAACCCGCTTTAATTTGTTTTTCTCTCATAATGGCTGACTCCATCGTTTCGTGTAATTCATAAAATACTAATAAATTACAGTTATATTTTTTAGTAAAGCCATGAATTAAGCCTTCCTTATGCTCATAAACTCTTTTAGTTAGCGTCGACGTTACACCGGTATAAAGAGTCCCCCTTTTTTTATTGGCAACAATGTAAACGGCGGGTCGTTTTATCATAAGTGTTTTGCATGGATTGCCACGCGCTATGCGCTCGCAATGACGATGAATATATCAACGCCCGCAATGACGAGAAGAAAAGGCACCGCCACACACCACGCTCGCAATGACATAATTAACGCATTGTGAACGCACGCCTGCCAATGCTTGATTCTCTCGTCATTATGGTCGCGATGGCAATAAAACTCAGTCGAGGTCATTGCGAGAAAGCGCGAAATATATTTATTGTCAACGGATCACTGAAATATGCGTCGTCATTGCGCGCTCGAAATATATTTATTGTCATTGAAGCATCGATATATTCATCGTCACTGGAGCACTGAAAAGATACATCGTCATTGCGAGCGCATAGCGCGTGGCAATCCATGTCAGACTATTCCGAATTTTCCGAATTCGCGACTAAATTTCCGGTAATAATACTTTCCTGGAGTTGCGCAGCAAGATCTTTTAAACCACTTGGCGAGTGGGGTAATAAGATAGTCGTACTTTTGTTATTGGCACCAATTTCTTTCAGCGTATCAAAATATTGCGTAATCAATGCCAGACTCATGGTGTCCGCCGCTGTCACACCAGGAATAGCTTTTTGAAATTCGCCCACCGATTCTTGTAGACCGCCGATAATAGCTTTACGTTGGTTAGCAATACCCTCACCTTGTAAGCGCTTACTTTCTGCTTCGGCTTCCGCTTGTTTTACCTTCAGAATCTTTTCTGCTTCCCCTTTAGCTTGTGCTGCTACTTGTAAGCGCTGTTGCTCATTGATCTCATTCATGGCATGTTTAACTTTCTCATCAGGATCAATATTTGTGACTAAGGCTTTCACAATCTCGTAACCAAATTCTTGCATGGTACCGGTTAATTCATTTTTAACCGCATTCGCAATACTGTCTTTCTTTTCAAAGACGGCATCCAAACTCATGGTTGGTACTTCGGCACGCACCAAATCCAAAACATAAGCGGTGATTTGTTCTCTCGCATTCTCTAATTTATAAAACGCATCATAAACACGGTCTTCTTTAATGCGATATTGAACCGAAACCTGGATCTTAACGATCACATTATCTTGGGTTTTGGTATCTAAGGTGACATCCAATGGATAAATACGCAGCGAAATAGCGCCGGCAATACGTTCGATGAAAGGAATTTTGAAATTTAAGCCGGCATGTGCACAGCGGGTATATTTCCCAAAGCGTTCAATGACGTCAACGGATTGTTGACTCACGGTGAAAAAGCTCTTAAACAAGAGTATGCCTAGAGGTATAATAAGAATGATTAGTAGTGACATAGGATTAGCCTGGTTAAAATTTAACCTATACTAACATAGGTATTCATCCGGTGGCCACATTCGTTCGTCGTGCTTCCATGCCATAATCAGACTTTTGCTTCAACAACGCTTGGCAAGCGTCGCTAATATCTTCGCAATCCCCTTTTTTTCTAAAAAACGATTGTTTAAATAATTGTGAGGGAACTATCTCTTTTTTTCCAAACCTATCGTGTGCAGATAGAATTTCATCTAAAATAGTTACCTCAACCTTATCTTTTGTCTCATTTATAAAATTTTCAATATCGTCTTTGAGGATCAAAATTTTATTATTTTTCAATTCTTCATCGTCTTTATTTTTCTGCAAAGCACCTAAAACTTCATTGAGTAATGTTTGGTTTGCTTCATATTTATCGGTTAACAAGGTACTCGCAAGTTGTTTTAACCCTTCAATCTTTGCTTGTATTTTTGGTTTTTCAGAAAAAAAACGTATCAGTGGGGAAGAATTTTTTAGTTTGATTTCTAACTGAATAATTTTGACAACTATTTCTTTTAATAGATAAATTCTATTTCCTTCAAAATTCATAATGTCTAGCTGTAATCTGGCAGTACGGCATTTTCTGTAATAATAATTATTATTTGCAACATCGAAGAATGCATTGTCTTGGGATAATTGACCGGCCTTAGGCTCAGGTACACCGCTGCTTTTCACGTAGTAATAAATAGCCTTGGCCATATCGATTAATAGGAAAAAGCTCGCTATTGCAACCAGGGCCCAAAACCAAGGTCCAGTCACTAAACCCAGACTCACTAGCGTTAAAACTAGCGTTATGGGCACTGCGACCAATAATATTTCACGATGTTTTTTGAGGTTATTTTCGTATTGCTTTTTTAACCAAACTTGATCGAGATCAGTGTTCGCGTTTTTATGATGAATAAAACTAAACCCTAAAGTAAAAAAACTTATCGCAAGCTTCGATAAACTGTAAATAAGAAAAAAAACTTTAATGTTATGGTAAAGAATCAAACCTAACGGTGCTATCCCTTGCGCGAGCATCGCCATCATGAAAGCCAGCATCAACAGGGAAATAAAGACTTTAAAACAGGCATATAAAAATTTGGTGACTTCAACTAAATTTTTATTATCTTGATCAGCAAAATAATCAATAAGCGTTAAAAAAGCTCTAAAAAAATGTAGAAAATATAGAAAAAGATATAAACCCTCAAATGCAGCTAAATAAGATCCATGCAGAATCGCTTTAAGCCATTCATCAACTTTATTCTCTTTAAGCCAATTCTTGATAATACTGCCGAAGCGTTTCAGCACGAGCAAGATCAGCCGCCAAAGTGAAATGCTAGCCATAGACCGATACGTTTGCCGTAATTGGCGTGCAAAACCGTTAATTAAGCGGCGCAATTTTTCTAAAGCCAAGCAGGCTTTAAGCTGGGCAATATACTTCTTTACTTCGAAAAGAAACCAATCGTAAAGCACGTAAGGCATAGTCTTTACCCTATGACATGTTTCTTAATTTCAACCCTCATGGCATGAAGCGGCTCATTATAGTTAAGTTTCCTTTTACTATCCTTAACACCGCAAAAAATAATTTTTGGTTTAATTAGCTCAAATAGACCCCCAAGATGGATTAGCTAAATTTTAACTGCTCCTCTATATTTCGGGATTCTTTAAATGCCTGTGATAAGGCTTCACAAGCGCCGACTTTCTTCCAAAATGACTGATAAAATAACTTTGGTTTAACCACCTCTTGCTGTTCCAACAATTTTCGTCGTTTGGCCATAAAAAATAATTGTGCCAGGAAGTTTTTATCCCGTTGCGGATGTTGATAATCGATACCATTAAGCTCGGCGGCTATCCCCAATACATCAAATAACTCCAATAATTCGAATAAATTATCTTCTAATATGGCTGCTCTTTTATTTACAGGTAAATCAATAATTGCTTGGATAAAAAGATCAATTAAGGCTTCTTTGTTATTGGTATTTAAGGCCCAAGCTAGCTCTTCGAGTAAATATTCTTTTTTAATCGTGAGTTTTTTTTGTGGGGAAAAAAATCGACGCGTCGCACCTAATTTTGAAATTTTTTCTAATTTATTTTCTAACTGCAATAATTTCACAAAAGCAGCTTTTAAAAGAAGTTTTTTATTGGCTTCATTGACAGCTTCTGCATGCGGCAGCTTTTCTGAAACTTCCTTTTGTAAATATAATACCGGGGAAAAAGTTTGATAATAATCCCGACTGTTACGACCAAGGTTTGCATTTAATTGTGCTTCGCTAAGATTAACTGGCTCAGGATTCGGTATATAAACACTGTAAAAATAATAATAAATAGTCAATATGGCATCTTGTGCGCATAACAACACCAGCGCAAACGTAATCGCCGCAACCCCTAGACTAGGCGCAGCGACCGTTACTAGCAAAGCCACTATACCCAGACCGAACATCCATAAAAACTTTTTAATTTTTGCAATCTGATAGTTTTTTAACCATGCACTTTCACCCACTGTACGTTTATTTTTGGCGATTTTATAGCTTAAATAAACTGCAGCCGCAATGAATGCCACACACATCAACCCATCAGCCAACAGCAACAACGGATTGGTGAGTATTAAGATGCTAGCACCCGCGTTGAGCATACAAGTTAATAAGACAAACAACACACCCGCACCCAGCATGCAGATATGTTTACTGATATTATCGCGATATTGAGCACGCCTCCATTGCTGTTCGATACAGTATTTATCTATTTTTAGATAATAAATCGTACTTACCAGCAAAACTATCGAGCTATGGATAAGTTTTAGGATGCTGTAAGCAAAAAATGAGCTTAACAAAATGGTAGGCAGCGTAGCGAGGCCACATCCGAGTAAAACGATGGCAATAACCGCTATTGATACCTTAAATATCGCAAATAATAACTTACAGGTATCGCCCAAGTTTTTATTTTTAGTTTTATAAAAGTAGCTAAATATTCTTAAAGCGGCCCTTATTAGATGTAAGATATATAGGCTGAACGTAAAAGGCAGGGGAAGTTTAGTCAGATATTTTGCGATACTTTCGAGGCGCTTCAAGACGAACGACAAGGCCCGCCAAAACTCAGTGGTAGTGATATGTTCCTTTATACTAGAAACAATCCCGGGCATTAAGTTCATTTACCCCCTAACTAGGAAGGCCGGCATTATACTAAATTTTTTTAAAAATTTCTTGTGAAATATTAATTTTTTTTATTAATTCATTATTTTTTCATAAAAGCTTGTTAAACTAGATAAAATCTTATTAAAATATCCACATGCCATTTATTTCTCCGATTCCACTATTCGATAGTTTAAAATTTATTGATCCCAAAAAACATCCTCAACAAATTCTAGACATTAAGCAAAATAACGCTTACGCCGGCCAAGATTATTCTCAAGCCTCACAGTTTCTGTATAGTTACCGTGGCAGTGAAGCCACATTTAACGCTTATCGGCGCGAAATTGAACGTTTATTACAATGGAGCTGGTTTGTCTTGGGAAAATCTATTAAAGAATTGCGTCGTGAAGACTTTGAGACCTTTATAGAATTTTGCCAAAAACCTCCCAAGGAATGGATAGGTGTTAAGACCGTTGCACGTTATTTCGTGCATCAGGGCCAGAGAAGCCCGCATCCCGATTGGCGACCTTTTGTGGCTACGATTAATAAAATGGCCAGTCAACAAGGCATCATGCCGGATATAAAAAAGTACGCCTTGTCTCAAAAAGCCTTGCAAGCAATTTTTGCAGTCTGTGGAAGTTTTTATAATTATCTGATTCAAGAAGACTATATCGATTTCAATCCGGTAGCCCAAATTCGTCAAAAAAGTAAATTCATTCGGCAGCAAAAAAGCAATCATCAAGTGCGGCGCTTGAGTGAACTACAATGGTCGTATGTGATAGAAACCGCAGAAATATTATTTGAAGAAAAACCGGATCTGCATAATAGAACCTTATTTATTATGAAGGCCTTATATGGCATGTATCTACGAATTTCTGAACTCGCCGCGAGCGCACGCTGGGAACCTCAAATGGGTCATTTTCAAAAAGATGCGGATGGGAATTGGTGGTTTTTAACGGTGGGTAAGGGAAATAAAGAACGTTTGATCAGTGTCAGTGACGATATGTTAAATGCATTAAAACGTTACCGAGAAAGTTTAGGCCTAATGAGTTTGCCTAGTCGCGGCGAAACCACGCCATTAATAAGCAAAGCCAATGGTCAGGCCGCTATTCAGAGTACTCGGCAAATTCGCTGTATCGTGCAAGCTTGTTTTGATGCTGCTTTTGAACGTATGGTTAAAGACGGTCTCAAAGACGAAGCCATAGAATTAAAAACTGCGACGGTACATTGGTTGCGCCATACCGGAATTTCCGAAGATATCAAACATCGACCGCGCGAACATGTCCGCGACGATGCCGGGCATAGTTCTAGCGCCATTACTGATCAATATGTCGATGTTGAAATGCGCGCCCGGCATGCTTCGGCGAAAAATAAAAAATTAGATCCTTTGGCATAATCACTGTGGATGGCCACGCTCACTTCGTGAGCTCGCCATGACGCTGCTCTAGTTGTCGTTGCGAGCGCATGTTTTTTATTCGTCATTGCGAGCGCATGTTTTTTATTCGTCATTGCGAGCGCGTAGCGCGCGGCAATCCAGAAAATTAAGCTAACCAATCTCTAGCGACCAGAAAATTTTCGGTTAATTCGGCTTCTTTAGAACCTGCCCGCGGCTGCCAATTATACTGCCAATTCGCTTGTGGCGGCAGTGAAGTTAATATCGACTCCACTCGCCCGCCACTTTGTAAACCAAATAGTGTCCCACGATCATAAATCAAATTAAATTCCACGTAGCGACTACGTCGATAGGCTTGAAACTGACGCTCGCGCTTGCCATAAACCATGTCTTTACGTCGTTGCATGATAGGAAGATAGGCTGATAAAAAATGATCGCCGACACTTTGTATAAACTCAAAACATCGCTCAAAATCCCATAGCTTCAGATCATCAAAAAATAATCCACCGATACCGCGTGCCTCCTGTCGATGTTTTAAATAAAAATAGTCGTCACAATTTTTTTTGAATTGCGGATAAAGCGCTAACCCAAATGGGTCGCAGCTTCGTTTAGCGATTTGATGCCAATGACGGCAATCTTCTAAAAAAGGATAATAAGGCGTTAAATCAAATCCACCACCAAACCACCAATGCGCAGCTTGCTGATGCGTACCGGGCAATGCAATAAAACGCAAATTCATATGTACTGTAGGCACATAAGGATTACGCGGATGGATAACTAAAGAAATACCGGTTGCTTGAAAAGCGGCGGCGGCCAAGGATGGATGTCGCTGACTGGCACTCGGCGGTAAATTTTCACCAAACACATGCGAGAAATTAACCGCGCCACGTTCTATCAACGCCCCTGACGTCAAAACACAGGTTTTTCCGCCACCACCTTCGCTGCGTAACCAATCATCGATTAAAAATTTTTGTTTTTGTTCTTCTTTTTCTAAGCTTAAACAAATCTTAGCCTGTAATGCGAGTAAATAATCTTTGATTGTCGGAATAATTACGTCATAATTCATAGTAAAGATTGTATAATTAAATTATCAAAAGAACTTGGAGCTACTCATGCCCTGGATTAAAGCATTGCATATTATCGCAATGGTCGCGTGGTTTGCAGGTCTATTTTATCTACCACGCTTATTCGTTTACCACGCCGATGCCAGAGATAGTATCAGTATTGAACGCTTTAAGATCATGGAACACCGTCTTTTTTATTATATTATGACGCCAGCCGCTTTATTAACGCTGCTGTTCGGGTTTATTTTATTTAGCTTTGCCAGCAACTACTATGCTTCTGCCAGTTGGATGCAGCTAAAATTAGCTTTGGTCGCTGTATTAATCTTATTTCACCTCTATTGTGGAAAATGTTTACGCGATTTTAAAGTTGATCACAATCCACATTCGAGTTTATTTTATCGTTGGCTAAATGAATTTCCGACTCTGTTGCTCATCGCCATCGTTATCGTCGCCGAGGTACGTCCTTTTAGCTTATAACTCCACCATTTCAAAATCTTCTTTCATCGCACCACACTCAGGACAGCGCCAGGTCATAGGCACATCTTCCCAACGCGTTCCGGCTGGAATACCATCTTCTTCCCAGCCTTGTTCCTCATCATAAACATAGCCACAAAGTAAGCACATATATTTTCTAAAAACTGTGTCAGTCATTTTTCCACTCTTTATAGATTAACTCTAAACTTTATTATTATTTGGATTGCTGTTGCATAAAGCCGTTGCGGATAGAACTTAGCGTTCTTCATTGCGAGCGCCATAGTTTTTTACCCGTCATTGCGAGCACCGTAGGTGCGCGGCAATCTAGCCATGATGGCGATTTCAATTCGCGAAACTCCCGTTTAAATCCACGATAGAGAATATAAAGAAATTATTGCTTTTTAGCAAAGTTTTTAAGCAATTTTAGCTATATAAGACCTCTCAGCATCAATATCCTCAACTACTGCGCTGGCTTGATTATTCACAGCTGGCCGAGAAAAAAAGGCGAAAGGTCTTAATATTTTTTTTGAAAACACGGTACTACGCGCAACGCTCAGCGCATTAAAAAAATCTGCGTTAGCACTGAAAGTTTGTTGTTTAGAGGAATCCATTTCTTCAGCCGATGTGCTTAAACATTTCATAACGCCTTGAGTGGTCAGATAAGCAGCGGTTTTGAATGCCGGTGCTAATGCCATTTGCACGAATAATTTATTTAATAAAGCGATGCTTTCTGGAAAAATTTCAAGTGAGCCGCTTAATTGCCAAAGATTAGAGGGGGCATATTCTAACTCGGTAACCACAAGAAAAAATAATAAATTGATATAATTTTCTAATTTTCTAGAAACAAAACCCTTTAAGTTTTCTTGCATAAAATCGGTCAGTATAGATGCCAACGCAGCCAATCCACCACTTAAAAAATTCGTGTAACCTAAAGCCACTAAAATAATACGCGGTATGAATTTTAATACAGTTTTATGCGCATGCCCTATATAACAAACATCGATTAAACCTTCAAAAAACCCTTGTAGTAAAGGTATCGTTAGCAATGCTGAACATTGCTGTAACGGTTTAATAAACGCTTTGTCATAAATAGGCTGATTATTACTCAGCTCAGTAAAATATTCTTGTTTGCGAAGTGATGCCTGAATTACAGCGTCCTCAAGTAGGAATTCATTGGTTTCATTCAACACTAAACCTTCAACTTGTCTTGTCCAATTGAGAAAATTTAAAACTTGAATATGGCAAGTTTTTTTCGCTTCGTGATTAGTAAAAATAACCGTAAAATTATAATGATCGCTACGATTGGCCAGCATAGAACAATTTTCTAGGGACATATTGTTAGATAATGCATCCAATTGACAATTTAAACGCCGACCTCTCGGTAAAGCCACAGCACGGCAAAGAGCAATCAGATCAATAACCGTTTCATTACCCGCTAATAAATAGTTTACTTCTGGATTACCTAGTAAAACTCTATTTTCAGCTGGCACTTTTTGTTTAACTATTAAAATCACTTCTCGTTGTATGGAAGTCATACTATTCGTTAATGTGACTTTAAAAGGGAAAATACCACTTTCTCTGCTTTCTCCTTTAAGATTGCAATCGGAGTCTAATGTTAAAGACAATGAAGTATTTTCAGATTCGGTTAAAAAACAAGTAATTAATCCTTGGTCTAAGCTAACTATTTTAAAACTATCATACAAAGGAGCTGAAAAATTGTTGTACTGATAAGTTCTTAAGCTAATTTTATCTTGCGCTAGGATAGGATAAGTAAACCCTTCCAGTTGGCGTAAATTTTGTATCAGATGGATTAATTTTCGTTGATCCGAGTTAGGCATATAAATGCCTTCCACCAAATAATAACTTGGCAAAGCAAACATTAAGCCTACCAAACTATCAGGGGCTATCGAATAACTTGCTTGTGCCAATGCTGCTAAATCTTGATAAGTATACAACAAAGGACTACCCGCATATTTTTCAAATAAATAAAAGTAATTTTTTCTTAGCTCAACAGTTACATTGAACTCTGTCAATATCTGGTTAATTCTAGTTTTATTGACACTTAAATAAGGTTCGAGTTCTGTGAATGCATAATGTTGAATAGAAAAAAGCGAGACGAGTGTATAACGTGTAGTTTCTTGGTAAGAAGTGTAAGGATATATATTAATGACTTTTGAGAGTGCATGAAGCTTTTCATTCCAAGCCAAAGTATCATTCCAATAAATTTCTTCTATATCCGGCGGGGGAATATTTACAGTTAGAATATTATCGCTATCTTTCGCAAAATGCGCATGTTTCACTCCTAATAAATGATTAATTTCATGTAAAATAATTCCAGGGCCATAATTCAAAAAAAAATTATTTTCTACATTACAAATGACACTTGAAAAAGGCTGCAATTTGATGTCAGATTGATTATTTTCAGTATCATCAAAATAGTTTAAGTCTTGTTTGTTATAAAGAAGGCTGGCTCGAGTACCACAACCCTCAATATCGGTAATATTTTCGCCGATCTTAAAAATAATTTGATTTTTGTATTTGGATTTTAAATAAGGAAGATCTAAAGAACAAACATCAGGAACGGTTCCCATATCCATAGGTTCGTACTTTAAGCGCGCAAAGCCTAGCTTATTAAAAGTCTCTATAGCTATTTGTACTCTTTCCACATAATCGACTTTTTTAATGGCTTGCTGTGAGTAAGCGTAGGTTAGCGTCAAGGTTTGACCGGGCTGGCTAGTCCATAAGCTTTTTAATTGGTCTTGATCTTCTAAAACAAAACGTTTTTCACGTAAGTTTTGTTCTTCGATCATAAAAACTCCTTTTTTTATTCGTTTTGATTTTGCAATTTTACAATAGGTATGCCTAGTGTATTTTTATAGAATTTATTTATCAATAGAAAATAAAGCGCGAACGAATTCCTGTGCCGAGAAAACTTGTAGATCCTCAATACCTTCCCCTAAACCGACAAAACGGATCGGCAACGCTAATTTTTTTGCGATGGCAAAAATCATACCTCCTTTAGCAGTACCATCTAATTTAGTTAACATCACACTGGTTAAGGAAATAGCTTGGTTAAATGCCTCAGCCTGTACCAAAGCATTTTGTCCAGTACCTGCATCCAGTATTAACATAATTTCGTGAGGGGCTGTTACATCTAGTTTGCTGATGACTTTTTTTACTTTTTGTAATTCTTGCATTAAATTTTGCTTGGTGTGCAAGCGACCTGCCGTATCAGCAATTAATACATCTATATTCCGTGCTTTAGCTGCTTGAAACGCATCATAAATGACTGACGCACTATCTGCGCCCTGATGTTGAGCGATAATGGGGATATGATTGCGTTCAGCCCAAATAGTTAACTGCTCAGTCGCCGCCGCGCGAAAGGTATCACCTGCCGCTAACATGACTTGCTTGCCTTGCTTCTGCAAATAATGCGCCAGCTTCCCGATACTCGTTGTTTTACCAACGCCATTAACACCCACCACTAAAATAACCATAGGGTTGTGTTCAGAGTGAATCACTAGCGCTTGTTCGCACGGTTGCAGCAGCTCACTTAATTGTTGTTGCAATACCTCCCATACTGCCTGACCATCGGCTAATTGATTGCGTGCCAATTTCAACGTTAAATGCTGAATAACTTCTTCCGTCACCGCGGGGCCGACATCGGCCGTTAACAGCAAATTTTCGATTTCCTCAATTAATTCTGTATCAACCTTTTTTTTACCTAATACTAAACTCGCAAGGCTTTCGGTTAATTGATGACGAGTTTTCTGTAAACTTTTCTTTATGCGATTAAAAAAACCATTTTTACTGTTAAGTGAAACTTCTTCTTCAAGAATATCGGCTTGAGATTCTTTGCGTTTTAAAAATTTAAACATAGTCACTGCAGAGTCAGCTAAAAACGCTTATAATAAATGACTTATCACATTCAACGCAACGAAGAGTTTCGCGGATAGATGCCACGCTTATTAACATTCGCTCGCCATGACGCGAAGTGATTGTCATTGCGTGTTGTATACTTAATTGTCATGGCGAGTGCATAACAAATTAATCGTCATTGCGAGCACCGTAGGTGCGTGGCAATCCAAGAAATATAAGACAAAAGATGGCCACGCTCACGTCGTGAGCCCGCCATGAAGTTTGCGAACTTATGATTAGAGTGTATTTTTTATGAAAGAAAATGAAGTCAGGATCATTGGTGGGCAATGGCGTGGTAGAAAACTGCATTTCCCTGTTATCCCTGATTTACGTCCCACTCCGAATCGTATCCGAGAAACTTTATTTAATTGGTTAGCGCCCTATCTCAGCGATGCAAATTGCTTAGATTTATTTTCCGGTAGTGGTGCTTTAGGCTTTGAAGCACTGTCGCGCTATGCTAAATCAGTTAGTTTTATTGAAAGGTCCTCAGTATTAGTCGCCTATTTAAAAGCCCAGCTCAAGCATCTTGGGGCTGAAAACCGCGCCCAGGTTTATCAAGCTCAATTTCCTTTTGTGTCAACAGAACTATTTGAAACAAAAAAACCACTTTTTAATATAGTCTTTTTAGATCCTCCTTTCCATCAGAATTTGCTCGCTTCAGCCTGCACCTGGCTAGCCCAAGAGGGTCTATTGGCGCCTGAAAGCTTGATTTATATGGAAGCCGAAGCGAAGCTTAAAAAACTTATATTGCCTGAAAATTGGGAGATTCAACAGGCAAAAACCGCCGGCCAGGTGCATTATGCCTTAGTTAAATCGAACCCCTAAAAGCATGGCTTGACTTTACATTACCTTCTTGTTTCAATGCAGCGGTAGGGTACAAAATTTTATCTAAAATAAGATAAGCATGAAAAAAATAACAGTCGCGCTTTTTGTGAGTCTACTATCAGGGTGTGCTTCACAAAACTTACCGAATTCCATAACTCCTGCTATCAACGCTCACTCGGATGATGCCTCAATTAGGCTTGCCGAAGCAGCACGCTCGGTTAGCCAGTCATTAAATGAGTTGAAAGAGCTGGAAAAGGCTTCCAGCCCTCCCATTAGCAAGCCACTGCCCTATCCCAGCGCTTCAGGACTAGAGAAAACTATTGCCTCAGTCGATTGGTCAGGCCCCATAGAGCCGCTGTTACAGCGTATTGCCAAGCTTGCGCATTTCCATTTACGAATCATAGGAAAACAGCCAGCCGTTCCGGTTTTAGTGACTATTTCCTCACAAAATACGCCACTCAATTATATCATCCGCAATACCAATCTTCAGGCAGGCAAAAAAGCTAATATCATCGTCTATCCAGGTATTAAGACCATAGAACTACGTTATGCTAAATATTAATATTAAGTATTTCGAAAAATTTTTACGAAAATATCCGAGAATAGTATTTGGCTTGAGCCTATTTGCGCTGCTCAGTGCCTGTAGCACCGTACAACCTAATTATAAAACCGTTGGTAGTTTAGATAATTTAGCGCAGCTACAAGACTTACATGCCCAGGTCACGAAGGACAAGAAGCAAATGACCGCTTTACGTTCACAAGCACTACAAGACATCGCGATGAGTGTCGGTGCGCAAGCGGGTTTAGCTTGGCGTTCAGAACAGATTAATCAAGTATTAACTAAGAACTCATCACAATTAGATCGTATCTTTAATTTCAATTTAATTTTACTCGATCACAACGTCATACCTCCTGTGCTAGTCCAAGGAAATAATTCACTGAAACTCGCGGATAGCCAAACTTTACGTATCGACGATCGTACTTACCAGATTATTAGTCAGGCGCGCTTCACCACAGCACCGCCGCAGTGGCGTAATTATGTATGGATGGATTACCAACATCCCGAATTACCCTTACCCGCTTTTTTGCCAAAAACACCTGAAGAACGACTCGTCTGGAAAAAATATGCTACGTTGGGATGGCAAGATGGGATTGATCAAGCCGATGCTATTTTTAATGATAATTTAGCGCGCCTAACCCGCGATTACACTGGTATGGCTTTATATCGAAATTTATTATTGAAAGGCATGGTCAGTAAACCTTTTGTAGCACATACTGATCTTGGAGTTACCGGCGATAGTTCTGATTTACATATTAATGATCAAATATTGCGTATCACTTCCTTACCAAAATTACAAGTTAATCCGGGCCGATGGAAATCCATCGTGACGCATGATGATGATGACAGCCCATCTACTTCCCGATGAACCGGTACGCTTCACTTCGGCTTGTCTAGCGCGACTACTCATCCACTGTCAAAAGTTGGGCGCTTCGGATATTACGTTACAAACCGGCGAGCCCGTCTTTGCTGAAAGTTACGGTCGCCTACTGCGTATCACACAGCGTAAATTATCTAATACCGAAGTCTCTGAAACACTCAATCTTATCTATGGTCCTAATGGTAGTGCGCAAATTTTAAGTGGCGTTGATATCGATACACACTATGAATTTCGACCCAATCGCAACGAACGTTATCGATTCCGTGTCAATGCCACAGGTTGCTTAGTAGAAGGTCATGACGCGATACAAATAAGCTTTCGTACTATTCCGAGTACGCCACCTAAAATGTCGGATCTGAATTTAGAAAGCGAATTAATCCATGCCTTAGCACCTGCGCAAGGCATCGTGTATGTCACTGGCGCAACCGGTTCCGGTAAAACCACTTTGTTAGCGGCTATTATCCGCGATCTGGCTGAAAAAGAAGATTCACATCGTAAAATCCTTACCTACGAAGCGCCGATAGAATTTGTCTATGACTCAATTGACATGCCCAGTGCTATCGTCAGTCAATCCGAGATACCTAGACATCTACCCAGCTTCGCCGCGGGCGTCCGTAATGCCTTACGACGTAAACCTCGACTCATATTAGTCGGCGAATCACGGGATCCGGAAACCATCGGTGCTTCTATCGAAGCCGCATTAACAGGACATCCTGTCTACACAACGTTACACAGCAATGGCGTGGCCGAAACCTTAAGACGCTTAGTCAATTCCTTTCCTGCTGAAGAAGCAAAAGCCAGAATGATCGATATTATTGAAACTATACGTGTGGTAATTTGGCAGCAATTGGTGCCTAGTATGGATGGGCGCCGCATTGCCTTACGCGAGTTTTTAGTTTTTGATGAAAAACTGCGAGATTATTTATTAGATTCTAATTTAGATAATATCAGTGCCACTACGCGACGCATGTTAAAAGAACAGGGTCAACCGATGTCTGTGGATGCCAAACGTAAATTTGACGCCGGTCTCATCAGCGAACGTGTCTATAAACGCTTAATGCTTAGTGCAGAATTCTCTGAGCACCATGATGGAGTTTAAAAACACTTGGCAGCCTACTACCACGCTGCCAATGTTACATTGTCGCGCCAAACTCTTAGCCGACATTCGTAAATTTTTTGCCGAACGTCGAGTGTTAGAAGTAGAAACTCCTTTACTCAGCCAAGCAACGGTCACGGACCCTCATCTGCATAGTTTCCAAACACAATATTACTTGGATAATAGCCAGCACCAACAGACACTTTTTCTACAAACTTCTCCTGAGTTTTCTATGAAACGTTTGTTGGCGGCGGGATCGGGACCCATCTATCAAATTTCCAAAGCATTTCGTAACCAAGGAGAATCGGGGCGTTATCATAATCCTGAATTTAGCTTATTAGAATGGTATCGACCTGACTATGATCATCATCAACTCATGGACGAAGTCGAAGCTTTATTAAAAAAATTATTAGCGTGTGGACCCGCACAACGTTTTAGTTATGCAGAAGTTTTTCAACGTTATTTGAGTTGCAATCCTCATCGACTAACCCTTAGCGAGTTAAAACAACTCTCGCTTGGTTTAGGCCTAGGCACTGAAAATTTAGATCTAAACACCATTGCAGATTATTTAAATTTCTTAATGTCGAATATTATTGAACCGCAATTACCTAGACAATTGGTTTTTATTTATGACTACCCGGTTACTCTAGCTGCTTTAGCCAAAGTGCGCAACGATACAATACCGGTGGCGGAACGTTTTGAGGTTTATCTAAATGGTATCGAACTTGCCAATGGCTTTCATGAATTAAATGATGCTAACGAGCAACGATTACGCTTTCAAAATGATCTCTGCACTCGTGAAAAACTTGCTTATCCATCCGTACCCATCGATGAGTATTTATTAGCAGCTTTAACACACGGTCTTCCTGATTGTGCAGGCGTTGCTTTAGGCCTTGATCGCCTATTAATGCTTATGGCAAACGCGAATAAGCTTTCAGACGTTATTAGCTTTTCCATCCAACGTTCCTAGTATAATCTGCGTCTTTTATTTTAATTCTGTGTTGGCTGATTGTTTCCGTGCTCATGCATTTCGCAATGCACTCCGCTCCTCTACAATCATCCGTCTTGAACTAAAACAAAATACTTGATTATTCCTGAATATATTTGCGTCTTTTGTTTTATTCCTTCGGTAAAAAGTGCATCTAGCGATTCATATAGTATATTGATTGTCATCGCAAGCGCCGCAGGCGTGTGGCAATCTAGGAACTACAAAACTATAGATGGCCCCGCTCATTACATTCGCTCGCCTTGACGGTAGCTAAATTTTTCATTCTACTTCATCACTTTGAATAATTTTTACGCCGACGGTTTTCATTTCAGAAATGGCTAAACGTCCATCTTCTGGATTGACGTTCACCGCTCGACATCCATCTTCAATCAAGTAGGTTTTGAAACCCAGTTTACAGGCATCTAACACGGTATATTTAACGCAATAATCGGTTGCTACGCCCATAATATATACTTCACTAATCTGCAATTCTTTGAGAAAGTCCGCTAAACCGGTTTCTTTCTGCTGATCATTTTCAAAAAAACCACTATAACTATCAATTTCGGGATCATTACCTTTACGAAAAACTTTGATAATATGATCCAATTTTAGATCTTTGACAAACTCGGCACCTTTAGTGTTTTGCACGCAATGTACCGGCCATAACATTTGCGATAAGCCGGCTTGTTGAATAAACTCTCCAGGAAAGCGATCTTTATGATTATCAGCAAAACAAGAATGATCCTCAGGATGCCAATCCTGCGTAGCGATAACATATTTGAAATGCTCTTGAACGCGATTAGCCACTGGAATCACTTCGTCAGCGTTATCCACTGCTAATGGACCTCCAGGCATAAAATCATTTTGTAAATCCACTAAGATCAAGGCTCTTTTCATAAAAGTTAGATTCCATGAACAAAAAATTATTATATTAATTAAGCAAGCACAGTGCCACTCACCATTTTTATTTTAATCTGTTTTTCCATCTCAGGAAAGAGAAAGATAGTTAGTCTCAGGAAGACTAAGGATATTCACCACATGGAACTTTAACAAAAAAGATCATTTTGGTGCTGCAGAACGCTAATGCTATCGATATAAATTTTTTTGAAATTTATCAGTTTTTCTTTGTATTTTTTGTTGCGAACTAAACTGTTTTTTATTTAAAGGCACATAATTCTGTTTAGCACAGCATTTGATACAAAAATTAATAAAAAAAAGTGAGGAGTTTATATCACAATGTGCAGTAACAAACTTTATCGGCTTATTCTTAACCGTTGAACCAAAATTTACATCGGTTAATTTTAAAGTATTAGTATTAAGCCTATCTTTATAAATATGATTTTTTTTATTGTATGATTTCATTTCTAAATTTTTACCGAATTGACTAAGCAATAAATGATTGTTAGACGTTAACGGAGCATTTTTGATTAACTTAATAGGAATATTGCGAGAGGAATGAGTATTTTTAGTTAGTTTTTCTGACAAAGGAAAAAATTTATCAGGGTTCTTTAAGTCTGGTAATATTTTTTTAATGTTTTTTGTTTTAGCTTTTAAAGAATCAGGTTGATAACTAGGCTTAGTTTTTGTTGTGACCTCTTGCTTCGGTAATGTTAATTTATTTTCATAGAATGAACGTTTAGTTTTATTAAATTTAGCGGATTGTTCATGCTTAGCTAAAAATTGATCAGCTATCTGCCAAGCTTGATCATTTCTTAGGCTTATTTCCTGTTCTATAAAATTCAGGGCTCGCTTTTTACGATACACATGAGATTCATTGCTAATCTGGCTTGAGTTAAAATAAAGATTTACGTTTTCCGGGACTCTATCATTCATATACTCATCAGAATTTTCTATTGATAAATCTGATGAGTTTAACGGTTGAATTAAGGGAATTACTTCTTGCAAATAGCCATAATCTTGTAAAAAAAGCGTTATTTCATTGCTGCTTAATCTATTACCCTGTTTATAGTGGGTAAGATTATTACAAATAATATTTAAAGTTTCGATTAAGTTTATTTCAGAAAATTCGTTATCTTGTTCTAAATCATAACCTAATTCAATAAAGGTCGATTCAATCCTTTTAATCAATTCTAAAAGGAGAGGTTGTTCATACCAATTAAACGGAAAAGGTAAACTACCATTAACCAATGAGCCTCGAGAATCTAATACAGTTAACGTGCGTGGAGTTTCTTTGAAATCAGAAAATTTAGCTAATAAAAGTTTTAATTCAGAGAAATTTTTTTTCAAAAAATCACCAATATTAACGAAAAATTCGACAATTTTTTTACGTGCATAATCATTACCAATTTCTAGATCGGGGCGCATTCGATACATGGAATCCATGATGTCGGTTATCAATAACTCTTCAGTAGAACAAGCAGCTTGATCGATACATCGATTAGCAATATTGATTGCAGATTGAATTTGATTAGCATTAGCCCCTCTACTATGTCCTATATTTTCCACAAGTACAGGAACCATTTCCTTTAATTGAATTTTAGTTAACTCATCAATAGATTTTATTTGTGCTGTTTCTGGCTTACTTAGCGCTTCACCAATAAAAAATAACACCATTGCAGCCAAATCATAGCGTGCACCGTGCGTTTTACCTATCATTCTGCCTTGACCAATTTTTTCCTTGACTTTACGCGCAATATGTCGTAGTAAATTTTTAGATATTTTTTCGTTAAATCGAGGGTTTTTAATAATGATTAAACTCTGAGAAAATTTCGTTTTAAATAAGATATTTTTACCTGTACCTACTGAGATAATTCGATTTTCAAGATAGATAGAAGAATAATCTCTCTGTTGATTAAAATAATGAAAGACAACATTACAGAAACCTATTTTTTTTAAATATTGTACTTCAGTTAACAAATTTTCATTCGTTGTAATGGATTTAGTTATATAGAAATGTAACTTAATTAAACTACGATCTATTTCAGAAATACTATTAATCGCATAAATGCTCATTCTATAGAGTTCACTTACGTCAGTCTCATATCCCCAATAGAAATTGGCTTCATTAACATTTTGCAAATAGTAAAGTGGTTTTTGAAAAATAGGTGTATCTTTAATAATGAAATTTTGAGCAGAAGACCGCGCTAATAGCTCAACATCTTCCAAAGTGATCATATTTTGATGTTTTCGCTGAATTTTTTGTAATAATAGATGCACCGAACACAATTGATTTGTTTGTCGCTTAGATCTCTTAAATGAACAACCTAATGGTGAAGGCTTATATTGAGCATATTCCAATTTTAGATCAATAGCTGACATTGCTTTTTCTGTTAGTACCTGACTTAAATAAAAACTATTTAAATCACTGCCTCGAAAATTACGTAAACCCAGTTTAAAAAGATCAATAAATACATTTTTTGGTAACTTGGCATTCCACACCGGATAAGCGGCTAATTTTCTCGGAATCGGTCCCTTTATCGCCTTAACTCCAGAAAAATCCCGATGTCCTGATTCATAGAATTCAAATAATATATTAGCTGTCATCTCAACTTGATTAAAGCTCACATCTTTTAGCGTGTAGAATTTAAATCGAGTATCGCTTAAAAAATTTACTTGCTCAAAATGAACTTTATCTAATTTCGTTTTAATGGCTTTTAAACTAAGATAAAATTTAGAATTCATGGGATCGCTAGAATGGAATATCGATCCAGTTAGATCAGATTCTATAAAATGCACATAAAAACTCAGTCCAAAAAATTTAGCATTTTTAAAATCTGTTCGATAGAAATTTAACGGTTCATAACCTTCATCTAAAAAGTCCATATTAATATACACTTTACACTCATCAAAATTTTTAAAACCTAAATTATACATATATTTAACTAAACTCACTTCTAATTGACTACCTTGCAACTTTGTTTCTGAATTGATAGTTAGCAGATGCATTTTAGTTTTACGTAGATCAACATTGATTAAATTAGCTTTAACTAGTTTAAGGCCTACTACATTAAGCTGGTTTAAATTACAACCTTCTAAATTTGCGCCAGAAAAATCAAGAAAACTTAATCTATCTTTTATATCAGCACGTTGAAAATCAATCTCTTTTAAATTTGCTCCTGTAAATTGATACATATCTGAAAAAAGAAATTTTCTAAATACATTGGTAGATAATAACGCCCCGGTGAAGTCAAGTTCTTTATACGGAGAATTATTAGGACTTCGAAAGTTCGTCTTTCGCAAATCTACATGCCTAAATGAAACATCAATTAAATAAGAATAAAAAATTGTGTCTTCTAATTGTGCATTATCAAAATTAGCATGTTGTATTGATTGATAAAATTTAGTTTTTTTAAAATTTAAACTGGCAAAATTATTCCAATCTAAATAGTGAAAAGGTAGCTGTTTAAAATTAAGCTCTGAAAAATTTATGAAATTATTATCAATCAAACGGTTTAAAAATACTTTGGTCACACTCAAAGCTTGGTTTTTACTGATCGTATCGTAATTTTCTAGTTTATAATTGATGGATAAACCAGGGAAAGTACAGCGAATATCCGCTTCCGATAAACCTTCGTCAATTAGTTTATGGATAAACTCTTTCCCACAATTTTGAATTAAGAGTACCCTATTGGCTTTGTTAGGCATATCGTGTAATAACTGCATAAATAAATGCACAGAGCCATTCTCTCTGATCAATACAGCCAGCTTTTCTGAAAAAATATTATCTAGGAAATAAACATGATAAGACGTAGGCAAATGTTTTAGAATAGTTAATAGTGATTTAGTATTAGTAACAAATATAGTGTGGATTAAAATTATAACAGTCGGAATAAAATTTGGCTCATAATGTGAAAATAAATCCTGTTTAATTCTATTCACAGTAGGTATTAGGCTTGCTAAGCGATCTTCTTTAATAAGTTGCAACAAAAATTTTCTTTCCTGATTCACCCATACCCAAGTTAAATCTATAATCTCTGGAAATCCGTAATATTCTAATTGATGCAAGTTTGACAAAGTTATTTTTTTACTTTCAAATCCTGTAAATATTTTTCTTGATAATAATCTTTGCGTCACGGTTATCTTTAAATTGTCTTTTGGCTTTAATTCATTATTAGCATCAAAAATTTCTTCTAATCCAACTTTATTTTCTTTAAACCAACTATCCTCTCCGATCAAGTTTAATTTATTCATTATGATAGCAACTTTATCTGTGTAATCATTGTCACTATGCATAATAGTATTAAAACTTTCATGTAATTTAGCAGTAAAATAATCTACTAAATTTTTAGCGGTAACCTGCTGTTCCAACTCTTTTATATAAGCGTTAACAATGGCAGAACGAGTAAATTGGCTTAACTTATTTCCCAATTCAATCGCACCCAAATCTCTTTCGATCAAAATAGGAAAGCCAGACTCTTTTGCTTGGCTCAATAAATAATTGTGTGCGTGTAATAAATTAGCGGTTATTGCACTATGAGATGCCTTGCAAACTAATACTTGATAACTGTCAGGTATAGCAAATGGACGTTTTGCCGCTACATTACTAGCGGTATCTTTTGCAAAAGAACGTAACCAAAGTTTAATTTGCTGATTACCTTCTAAATTTGCTTCTAGTTGTAGAGCCGCACTATTAATTCTGGCATAACAACCGGCGATGCAGTGTGCTAACTCATTGTCGGCTAATAAATTTATAAGAATATTTTTACGCTCTTGTAATGGAATTATTGAATTGTGCAAAAGAACTGTTATTCTTTCTAATAATTTTTTTCCATCACCATAGAGTAATACCATCCCATCGCTAGGTTGTTCTAGCTTTCTCATAAAATTTGTTAAACTTTCTGCATGCTCTAGATTATACGTTCTTGCCCAATTTTTTATTTTAATTAAGGTTAAGCTTAATTCATTCTGCAAAATTATAAAATTATCCGTATACAATTCACTACCCGCACGTTTATACACAAATCTATTTAAGTCATTTAGTGTATGTCGTCCTGCATAATAAATGGGAACTTGTTGTTCAATTAAATGAGGATAAATTTGTTGTTTAATTGATTGATCAAGTTCCTCTAAATTATGCTTGTTAAAACTAGCTTCGCTATCGCTTATTAGGTGTAGTGAATAAAAGTTGGCAGTTAGCAGCGAATCTTTTGGCATAAGACATCCTTGTCATTTTTTAAAAATGAAAATAAAATATTTAATTAATATATATATTAATTAAATAAAAAAATATAGTCTTTAAAAAATATAATTAGACAGTGGAAAATTTAAAAAATTCGGTGGTTACGTAAAACATTAGTCCACGTTGCGGCCTCGCCATAACGGACACATGAATTTTACCGTACAGATGATTTAGCTTTTAAAATAAGCGCTAATTTTAAATTATATAAGTTCTCTTCTAAACCTACTGGATAAGCATGCGGATTTAATAAGCGGCGAATACTTTCATGAAATTGCTGTAATTCCTGATGAGTTTTTTCTTGAATGGATTTTAATGAAGGTACTTTATAAACTAATTCTCCTTGTCTAAAAATTGCAGTCAATAAATCACGGTGCGGTGTTGTTGCCGGAATGGTACGGCGTTTGGTCGGATCGACCGGATCAATTATCGTGATATTTTTTTCCGAAATACCTAATCTTTCATCATAAATGGCATCCGCCATCGCCGACCCATTCACTTTATCAGCATAATAACGTCGCACAGATAAAGTCCCAGGAGTAGAAATTTTAATGGTTTGTTCAGATAACTTAAGTTTGTTTTCCCAAATTCCTGCTGCCGACTTAATCGCACTGAGTTTGTAGACACCCTCGAGAGCGGGTTGCTCATAGGCGGTAATTAAATGTGTGCCTACTCCCCATACGTTAATACTGGCGCCCTGCTCCTTCAAACTAGTGATCACGGAGGGATTCAGATCATTACTACCGACTATCACCGCATCCTGGTAACCTGCCGAGTCTAAAAGTTTGCGTGCCTGTTGACTTAAATAAGCTAAGTCACCGGAATCTAAACGGATACCTGCTAATTTAAAGCCATTGGGTTTTAATTCTTCTGCAATTTTAATCGCATTTTTTACACCGTCGAGTGTGTTATAAGTATCCACCAAAAAAATACAGCGATCCGGAAAGGTTTCTGCGTAGGCGCGAAAAGCTTCTAATTCATTAGCAAAACTTAACACCCAACTATGCGCATGTGTTCCACGTACCGGAATACCTAATAGTTTTCCGGCTAATACATTAGAGGTCGCGGTACAGCCTCCAATATAAGCCGCACGGCTCGCCATTAAAGCACCATCAAAACCTTGTGCGCGACGTAATCCAAATTCTAATACTGGCTCACCCCGTGTGGCTTGCAACAGTCGCGCGGCGCTGGTGGCAATGAGACTCTGAAAATTAACAATATTCAGTAAAATACTTTCTAATAACTGACATTGTAATAAAGGTCCTTTAACACGGATTAAAGGCTCTTGCGGAAAAACCACCGTCCCTTCTTCAACGGCATCGATATCACAACAAAATTTTATGTGTTGTAAGTACTGCAAAAAATCGGCACTAAATAATAGCTTGCCTTGTGTGTCCGTTAACCCAGCTAAATAATCGATATCGTCTTGTGTAAATTGAAAATTCAAAAGATAATCAATTAATGTGCCTAAACCTGCACAAATAGCATACCTGCCATTAAACGGCGCTTGGCGAAAGCTATGATAAAAAACCGCATCGCGTTCGTGTATCCCCGCCTTCCAATAGCCATAGGCCATGGTTAATTGGTAAAAATCGGTTAATAAGACTAAAGACGATTTATAGAGTTGTGTTATTGAGTTTTGCATTGAAAATAAACCGGCGAGAAAGTTTCGCAAATTGAGTTAATCATATAGAAAAACCATCGTCATGGCGAGCTCACGAAGTGAGCGTGGCCATCCAGTTGCGGGATTTCTAGATTGCCGCGCGCTGCGCGCTCGCAATGACAAATAACTTATTCAGCAAGGTTTAAATTTTTCTCTAGGTTTAGTTGCGCAATTCATCGTTATTTAAATAAAATAATTCGTATTTTTTGATTAGTCTGTCAACCACCGGTTTGTTTTTCTCGAATCTCATCCAAAGTTTTACAATCGATACAAAGACTGGCGGTAGGACGTGCTTCTAAGCGGCGAATACCAATTTCCACGCCACAAGAATTACAGAAGCCATAGTGACCTTCATCGAGTTGCTGTAAAGCTTCCTCAATTTTTTTAATGAGTTTACGTTCACGGTCGCGTGCACGTAGTTCTAAATTGAATTCCTCTTCCTGAGTCGCGCGATCGCTAATATCAGGTAAAGAAGTACCTTCATCTTGTAGATGATGTACCGTTCGACCCATATCCTCCAACAACACGCGTTTTCGCTGTAATAATAAACGGCGAAAATACGCCTGCTGGCTCGAGCTCATATAGTCTTCCCCAGGACGTTCCTTATAAGGCGCTATATTTAAATCGATTTCTGAATTAATAGAAGTCAATTCTAGCCTTGTTTCTGGTAAAGAACGTTGTTTTTTCGATTCTTTCTTAGGTTTTTTATGTTCTGCCATTTTAGTTTCTATTGATGGTTGTTGTTTTACCGCAGGTAGCGCCTGGGAATCAGACTTTGCTTGCTGTTGTTTTTTTTTAGAAGGAGCTCGGATAACTTTAGCCTTCGCTACTTTTGTTGATTTTTTTTTAGCTATAGGCTTTCTACTTCTGGTAACACGGGAGGACGTCGACGTTTTCTTTGAGGTTTTGCTTTTACTAGGCTTTTTTTTTACCCGACTAACTGCTTTTTTTTTAGTCTTTCTGCGTGTAGCAGGCTTACGACGAGTCGCTGTTTTCTTACGTGTTGCCGCTTTTCTGCGACGTGGTTTTCTTGTAGCTTTTTTAGCAGCGCCTACTCTTTTACGACGACGCGTAGTTTTCACACCCGTAGTAGCTCTCTTCTTTCTTCGTTTTGTAGCTTTTTTACGTGTAGGTGTGGACTTTGCAGCTGTAGTGCGTTTTTTACGTCGCTTTGCAGCCGCAGGTTTTCTTTTTACTGGCATAAAAAGTTCTCCTCTTGAGAATTTAACATTTGCCGGAATTGGCACACACACATAAACCAAACACATCTATACCAAAAATAATTCGACATGGCAATCATTTCAAAGCACCTACCATGTCTCTTCTTTTTATTAATGATTTATAGATCATATTTTCAATTAATTCCATTTTCCACTACTAACTCGTTGATGACCGGCCAAATCTTTGTAACTTTTTATCTGCTGATAGCCATATTTTAAAAAAAATTCCTCAACAAAAACTGCCTGCTGATACCCATGCTCTAAAAATAAAATACCGCCCTTCCGAAGATACGCACGTGCTTGTTGAATAATAATTTCTAAATCATTTAATCCTTTTTCCCCTGAAATTAAAGCATTTTTCGGTTCGTAAGCCAAAGCACATTCCGTCTGCAAGTGTGGATCATCTAATGCAAGATAAGGTGGATTACTAAGAATAACATCAAATTTTTCATCAACTAATAATGCCTGGCACCAATCACCTTGACGTAGTTCTATGCTTTGGATGTGATAACGGCGGATGTTGCGCTCGGCAACCTGTAAAGCACCAGGGGAACAGTCACTTGCAACGAATTGCCATGCGGGTCTACTCAATGCTAATGCGACAACAATTGCCGCCGAGCCTGTTCCCAAATCCGCTATTTTACGTGGTTCAATGCCAAAGGTATCAAGCACTTTTTGCACTAATAATTCCGTTTCTGGCCTGGGAATAAGTACTTCGGGTGTCACTTCAAAAGACAATGACCAAAATTCTTGTCGACCTAGCAAATAAGCAACGGGTTCTCCTGCTAGTCGACGTGTAATCAGTTGTTGTATGTTTTTTTGCTGGCGGGTTGTCAGTAACCTATCCGGATGTTGACTATGCAATTGTGCCCGCGTAAGTCCTAAAACATGGCCAAATAACAATTCGGTATCTAAATAAGCGCTAGGACTGCTCAGCTCTAACTCTTTTATCGCGCTACGCCAGCAGGAAATTAACAGCATAAGAGGGACAACACAGACAAAAATTCCAGTGCGAAGATTATGCTCATAGCAATGGAGTTTTTGGCAAGCCGCCGCAGAAATGAAGCAACCGGAGTGTATTCATATACATGAGGATTGCGAATTGAGCGGCAACATAGCCAAAAATTTCATTGCGAAGAGCATCGCTTAAAACTCTTTAGGAATTTGCTTACGTCGTATATAAGAGACAAAAAATAGGATAATTAATAAGGGTAATAACACCGGTAATAACACGGGAAATAAAATAATCGCGACGATAGTCCAAATAGCCGCAATGGCGCCGATTATTAATGCGCCAGCCCAGGTTAAAATAAACAACAGTAAAATACTCAACGAAAAAAAGAACACTGAAGCGACCAAAAACCCCCAAACACTAAAACCAATCACCACGGCTCCGGTAAATAAAGCCAGTGTAATGTGACCGCCAATAATCAGCAATAACAGAATAAACAATGCGATAGCGAGTGATCGAAGCATTTAACATTCCTCCATTATGGATAGTGTGATAAATCATTATTTTCAAAAAAAGAGATTCCCTTACTCGTCATTGCAAGCACCGAAGAATATTGATCGTCATTGCGAGCGCGTAGCGCGCGGCAATCCATGGATGGCCATACTCATTACATTCGCTCGGCATGACGGTGATTCTTTTGCTCTTTTCCATTACTTATGAAACTATTCGCCCAAGGCGGCTAATTCATCGGCTTGATATTCACGCGTCAAGGATTGAATAACCGGTTCTAAATGACCTTCCATAATATCAGATAATTGATACAAGGTTAGATTTATCCGGTGATCAGTTAAACGACCTTGAGGAAAATTATAGGTGCGGATACGCTCTGAACGATCGCCACTGCCGACTAAATCTCGACGTGTTTCTGCTTCCTCGCGTTGTTGCTTGGCTTTCTGTGCCGCTAATAATTTGGATTGTAACAAAGACATCGCGCGGGCTCGGTTTTTATGTTGCGAGCGTTCATCTTGACATTCCACCACCAAACCGGAGGGTAAATGCGTAATGCGGATGGCGGAATCGGTTTTTTGTACGTGCTGTCCTCCAGCACCTGAGGCACGAAATGTATCTACTTTTAAATCGGCTGGATTGATTTTGACATCATCCACGACATCGATCTCGGGTAATATCGCCACCGTACAAGTTGACGTATGAACTCTGCCTTGCGCTTCGGTTTCAGGCACGCGTTGCACGCGGTGTGCACCGGATTCAAATTTCAAATGCGCATAAACAGCAGCTCCAGTTATACGCGCAATGATTTCTTTATAACCACCTTGCTCGCTAGGATTCATATGGATAATTTCCACCGTCCAACTCTGATTCTCTGCATAACGGGAATACATCCGAAATAAATCACCGGCAAAAATTGCTGCTTCATCGCCTCCGGCAGCCGCACGAATTTCTAAGAACACATTGCGTTGATCATTAGGATCTTGCGGTAACAATAAGCGTTCTAATTCTTTTTCTAAATCGACTTGTTTCTGTTGTGCAAATTTAATTTCTTCTGCAGCGAGTTCACGCACCGCCGAATCGGCATCATGTAAACACTGTTCGGCTTGATTTAGGATAGTTAAGTTAGTCCGATATTGCTGAAAACATTGTACGACAGGGCCTAACTGAACATACTCCTTAGATAAATCACGGAAATGATTTTGATCCTTAATCACGTCCATATCACCCAATAAAGCGGTTAATTCTTCGTAACGTTCGACGATTAAGGTCAATCTATTGAATAAAGAGGTCTTCATATGACCACTTTATACCTAAAGCGCACCACGAAGTCGAGTGCTGAATAGGAGGCTATATAAGGCAGCAAAATTGAATCTTAATGATTCATAAGCTATTCTAAAAATGAGTAGACCGCTATAGCGGGCGCTATAAGGTTTTACACTATAGTAACCTAAGGGGATAGTATGAAAAAATTATTACTAATGGCTTCAGCTATTTGCATGGGTTTATTAGGTGGTATCAATGTGGCAACAGCCCACCCAGGCCAAAGTGCTTGTGCGTTTGATGCTCACTTAGTAAAAAAGGCGGGTTTTGTTTCTGGATCGTATTATGACTCGGCAACCATACGTCAGTTATTGTCCAGACTTAACGTCACACCACGTGCTTGTACAAATATTGCATCATGTCAATATCGTTATGTTTGCAGCGAATATCATTATCTCGCTACCAATAAATTAATTCCAAACCGAGGCCCAACTATTTATTGGCATACTTCACAACCTTTCTAATAAAAGATCGGGCAAATTCAGGTATCCCTTCCTAGTGAAGGGATATTTTTTTATGCTGAGAAATTTCGCAATAGAACTTAGCAAAAAAATGATTTAAGCTTTCTTGGATTAAGGCTTTTCGTCATTGCGAACGCATAAAATATTATCGTCATTACGAGCGCGTATAATACTAATCGTCATTGCGAGCATCGAAGAATATTTAACGTCATTGCCAGCGCCTAGCGCGCGGCAATCCATGGATGGCCACGCTCATTCCATTCGCTCGCCATGAGGGTACTACTTTAGGTTATGCATCATGTCAACAGTTAATGCTTCTATTACGCTTTCAACCCAGCAAGAAAATCAAATTGATTGTTTCGGTTCCTGGACCTTAAATGGCATTCATAAAAAAACTTTAGATCAAGCCTTTAAAAAGCTCAATCGCAATCTAAGCTCGCCAGTCATTTTAAATGCTGAAGCTATCACACGCATGGATAGTAGTGGTGCTTGGCAACTTTACCAATGGAAAAAGCAGCTCGCTAAAAAAAGCGACGTGCAATTCGTGGGTTTAAGTAAAAAACATCTCGCACTGTTTGCCATGATAGAAAAGGCGGCGCAACAATTAAAACCATTACCTCATGCCAAACGTTATACCGGCTTAGCCCTATTAGGTAAAAAAGTCTTCGAACAATGGCATGAGCTTAAATCATTTTTACGTTTTATCGGTAAAACCTTTATTACCGCATGGCAAACGGTGTGGCATCCCAGTCAATTGCGTGGTCGTGCCATTCTAAGCATCATTGAAAATACCGGTTTAGACGCCTTAGGTATTATTGCCTTATTATCTTTTATGATCGGTATTGTCATAACCTATCAAATGGGTTTTCAATTAAGAAATTTTGGTGCAACGCTGTTTATTATTGATTTATTGGGCCTTGTGATATTACGTGAGTTTGCGCCGCTGTTAACGGCGATTATGATAGCGGGCCGCAGCGGATCGGCGTTTACTGCACAATTAGGTATGATGAAAATCAAAGAAGAAGTCGATGCCTTAAACACCATGGGTGTTTTGCCGAGTCAATTATTAATTTTGCCACGTATTTGGGGGCTGTTAATTGCATTACCGTTACTCACGGTTTGGGCAGATATTTTTGGCCTACTGGGCGGCATGGCCATGACACATAATATGTTAAATATTAGTTACACCGATTTCTTACAACGTTTTCCTAAAGTCGTTTCACCCTCCTCGCTCATCATCGGTATTGGAAAAGCACCTGTATTCGCATTGATTATCGCCAACACCGCTTGCTTTCAAGGTTTACGTGTCAGTGGTAGTGCCGATAGTGTCGGCAGACAAACCACACGCAGTGTGGTACAAGGCATTTTTTTTATTATTGTCGCCGACGCATTGTTTTCGATTTTATTTAGCCAGTTAAATATCTAATCGCCATAATTCACTGCTGTCATCAAATAAAGCGCTATACTGAGATTATGCAAGCATCTGACCCGATTATAAAAGTCGAAAATGTTAAACTTACTCTCGCTGGTCAACCGATCCATCGCGGTATTAATTTACAAGTGCAGCGTGGAGAAATTATTGGCATAGTCGGAGGCAGTGGCTCAGGAAAATCAACCTTGCTGCGTGAGATTTTAGCTTTACTGACGCCTACTTCTGGTGTTATCGAAGTATTCGGTAAAAATTTAAGCAAGATTTCTTCAGCGGAGTTACTTAAGTTACAGTGTCGCTGGGGCGTATTATTTCAACAGTCGGCACTCTTTACTTCGCTTAATGTGATTGAAAATATTTCATTCCCGCTACAAGAACATACAAAATTGGACAAAACAACGATCCAAGAACTAGCTTTAATTAAATTATTAGCCGTAGGTTTACCGATGGACTCGGCCACAAAATATCCATCTGAACTCAGCGGTGGCATGCTAAAGCGCGCCGCGTTAGCGCGTGCTCTGGTCATGGATCCCGAATTACTGTTACTCGATGAACCCACTGCCGGTCTCGATCCACAAGGCGCTGAAGAATTTGATGCACTTGTATTAAATTTACGCAGTATTTTAGGATTAACCATCGTCATGGTCACGCATGATTTGGACACCTTATGGCAAATTACTGATAAAGTTGCTTTTTTAAGTGCAGGACGCGTTTTAGAATTTGCACCCATGGTACGTCTGACGCAATCCAAGCAAGCTGCGATAGTAGCTTATTTTCAAGGCCCACGCGGACGCATGACACAACATCTTTATGAGGGGAATCATGGAATCTAAAGTCAATTATACCTTAGTCGGTGCTTTTGTTCTTATTTTGACCGTCGCCCTCATTATTTTTATTACTTGGTTATCGGCAGGGCTATCCACTAAGCATTATAAAACTTTTCTGGTCATCATGCATGAATCCGTAGCAGGCTTAGGTGTTAACTCTTCGGTTAAATATAATGGTGTTAATGTGGGTACCGTCAAGAAAATTTCTTTAAACGACCAGAATCCTGAACAAGTGCGCTTGATGTTACAAATAGAAGAACATACACCCATTACCGAAGGCACAACAGCCACATTAAATAGTCAAGGTTTAACCGGTATCACCTACCTGGCATTGCAAGGCAGTGATTCTAATCTAAATCCTATTCCTCTACTTCCTGGTGAACAATATCCTATTATTAAAAGTGCGCCTTCTTTGTTCCTACGGTTAGATACGACATTACGGGATTTAAATAATAATATGAATCAGATTACGCACGATATTAATGGCGTATTAGGTGGTGAAAATCCAATTTTATTTAGAAAAATTCTAAATAATTTATCTATAACGAGTAATCATTTAGCCGCGCAAAGTAAACGTCTCGATGCTATTTTAATTAATACTGCACGTTCAACACGCGCATTTCCGTCCTTAATGAATACCTTAACGCAACAAACGCTGCCTTCTACCAATCAAGTTTTAAATAATTTAAGCATTATGACGGATAATTTACTAGAACTCTCAGACAATTTAAGACAAAACCCCAGCATATTAATACGGGGACAAAAACCGCCGCCTTTAGGACCTGGAGAGCAATAACATGCCTAACTTTCTACGTGGCATTGATTTCCGGAAAAATAAGTGCTTCCATAAAGCGGCATGTTGTTTGCTGAGTTTCTTAGTGTTGTCGGCCTGCTCGATATTCGAGCCGATTAAAACTCCACCGATGCATTATTTTACGTTAGCCATGCCTGACCCCGATTGGGATTGTTGTGCACAACAAGGGCGCGCCACGATATTAGTCAATCAACCGCGTGCTAATGCGATTTATAATAGTCCACGCATGATTTATATCCCCGCGTGTTATCAAATCCAATATTTTGCACAAAACCGCTGGGCAGACATGCCCACACAAATGTTACAATCTTTATTAATCAATTCTTTACAACATACCGGTTACTTCCAAGCGATTATTAATACCCCTTCCACCACTTATTATGATTGGGTATTGAATACGCAATTACTCAGTTTTCAACAAGAGTTTATAACCGTTCCCAGTCGTTTCCGCATTGCAATACGTGCGCAACTCATCGATGCCCGATCCAGGCATGTCATCGCCACACAGGATTTTGTCGTCGTACAAACCGCAGCACATGATGATCCCTACGGTGGAGCGCTGGCTGCTAACCTAGCGGCACGAAAAATACTCAATGAAATTAATTGTTTTTGCTTAAGAAATTTAAGCTGAAATCATGTAAAAAAACATCATCTTAGCGAGCGTATGTTTGCAATAAGCGTGGCCCTCCAGTTTTGTATTTCCTAGATTGCCGCGCGCTACGCGCTCGCAATGACGATAAATACGCTATGCGTCCACCAATGACGATCAATACGCTATGCGTCCGCCAATGACGATCAATATTCTATATGCGCTCGCAATGGATGCCACGCCCACAGTCGATATTCTATGCGCCCCTAATGACCAGTAAATTATTTTAATTTTCGCGACTTTAAATACAGGGTATTTGGCTTTTACCCTGCACATTTAAACTTTCAGGAAATAAATTAATGACATTTAAATAATGATCATTTTTTTGTGCTACATCCTCTACCCTAACATCAATTTTTTTGTCATTGCTGGTTTTTTTCAAACTACGCACCTTTTTTCGCAACGAATAATGACGACTTGTTTTTTTAATGGGTTTTCGTACCAGTAACATACAGCTGTTTATCCTCAATCAATGTTAAAATTACACTATCATTTTTTAAAGTAAAAAATATTAGGCGAGTATAATTAGATTTTATTAAGCCTATATTAAATAAAAATTAAATCGACGCTAAATATTAACGATATATATTTACGAATATTAAAATTTAATAGTTAACATTAAGAATTATGATTATTTAAAACCCACACTATCAGTTAAAACTAATAGTGTGGATCAAAATTAATGTGTTTAATTCACTATAAGGAATTAGTCATAACTTCAACACTTTTAGATACTTGTTGATTTTCAGATGCAGCTGATGAAACTGGAGTAAAAAATTGGGTATCCTTGTACGCTGGAACAGGCGATACTTTATTTACATTTTTTCTCAAGTCTTTAATAAAAGCCGTCAATTTGTTATATGGCTTTTCATCCAAAACTTTAAGCATAGCTTCATCACAAGCATCCAAATGAGCTAAAACACTTTGAGAAATCTTACGAAGAGCCTGGCGCTTCAAATCTTGTGTAATACTTCTTTGGTTCTTTATTTCCTTAATAACTGTTTCTACCATATTCCGTAAGGCTTTAACATAAGTTGCTAACCAATCTTTTGTACTTTTAGAAATTTCTTCCGTTTCAGATTCATCCCCTGCTAGAGTAGTTTGTAGAGCCAAAGTCATATGAAAATGTTCGGCCATGTATTCAAGATACTCTTCCGCTTGTTCAGGAAATAGCTTATAGGCATTACGAAGCTTATCAGACCAATCATCTTTGCCAATAACAAAATCCACGTACACATCGCCCATCATCAGATAAGGCCTGTAATCATCGAGTGCTGGATGGCTGACTAAAAGAGATTCTTTTACAAGCTGATCTCTCCAATGTTCCTTTTGTAATTCAATCTGAATGTTAGTCGCATTATTTATGTTCTTCTGTTGCTGAATAAAAGCAATATCTTGCCAATCAACTTGGTTATAGACACAATAGGCTAGCAATGGAAAGGAAATAGGTTTGTCATGCTGACCTTCTCTATAGGTCGTCTCGTAAATATACTCTTCTTTAAAATCAACGAGATCTTCAATTAATCTAAGCTCTTTTACAACATCCGTTCTTTTTGCTTCTATCAATTTGCAATATAATAAGAAAATATCAGATTCAGATAATCTTATGCCGTCCGGATAGTGGTCTTTCATTCCATCTCTAAACAAATTAACAATCACTTCGTCCGAACTTTTTATTTGAAGGTTCTCCATGATCATTTTAATAAATGATGCATCTCGATTCCAATCGTTTTTTTTAATAACTTTCGTCATAAATGAGCCCTTTAGTTTATTATTTTTAAAAATACTAATAAATAGTAAGTTTTTACATTTTAGACTAATAGTATTAATTTTATATTAACGAGTAAGATAAAAAATTTCTAAAAAATAAATATAATTTGTTATACTCACGAAGAAAAATTTAAAAATGGAATATTTAAAAAATAAAAGCTAATGATCCAATTCTTCCCTCTATTATTAGTTTGTTACGAAATAATTAACTATTTAGCCAACGATATGTACTTGCCGGCTTTGCCGAGTATGATTCACGATCTCGGAATCAATACTCGCTTGGCGCAACAAACGGTGACGGCTTGGTTTTTCGGTGCGAGTTCATTGCATTTATTATTCGGTCCGATCTCGGATCGATTTGGCAGAAGACTCGTACTACTGTTAGGGGGTGTATTGTTTACTACCGCCACTTGGATTTGTGCACTCACATCAAATATTCATGTTTTATTGATCGCACGTTTTGTTCAAGGCGCTGTGGTAGCGACTTTAAGCACGGCCGGTTATGCCAGCATTCATGAAACCTATAATCGTAAACAAGCCATTCAAATTTTGGCATTGATGAGCAGTGTCGTCATGTTAGCGCCTGCCGTTGGCCCTTTAATAGGTGGAATTTTTTTACAATGGCTAAGCTGGCGTTGGATATTTGTTTTTTTAGCGCTGGGTGCCAGTATCACTTGGTTAGGCTTATGTTGTGTCATGTCAGAAACGCAATCTAGCACACAACGCTACATGTTCCGATGGTCACAGGTGCTCATCAATTATCGGCAGATAATAAAAAATAAAGCCTTCATGTTTAATCTATTTATTATTAGTTTTAATGTCCTAGCTAAAGTGGCGTGGATCGTGGGCGGTCCATTTTTAATCATCACTCAATTTAAATTGAACACCTTATATTTTGGCCTGATCCAAATCTTGGTATTCGGCAGTCAGATTCTCGGCGCACACATAGTCAAACGTGTTATCCATCGCGTGGAAATAAATCGTTTAATTAATCAAGGCCTCAGCATTTCCCTATTCGCGAGCCTATTAGCCGTTTGTTTGAGTTTTATTTTCCCCGACAAATTGTTAGGACTAGTCATTTGCTTGATGATTTTCTGTTTTGGTACCGCACTTTCCGGCCCCTTACAACGACTCTGTATCGAAGCCAGTCCCGAACCGATGGGCGCGCGCATGGCCGTGTATGCCACTTCGATTAGTTTATTTTGCAGCTTAGCCAGTTTTTTATTTAGTTTTACCTACACCGGTAACTTGCTTTGGTTTGCAAGCTTACTGTTTATACTCGCCAGTCTCGCCAGTCTCGTACGCTGGTTTAGCTTAAAATATTTTTTTAGTGTTTAAATCTTTAATGCAATTACTTCGCTTTTAATAGTTTTTTAAGCTTAATGATATAGAATTAAAAGTGATAATTATTTATCATAAACTAATTTCGATAAATATCTAAATAATAAAACGAGGTGAGCATGCCAGTTTCTCTATTTAACCGAGATAAAAACACCATAGATACAAGATTACTTTGACCCAAAAGTCGTGAGTATTTAACAGGTTTAAATGGTTTTTCACTACCTGATAATCTAGATTTGGAAGACCTTTGTTTTCAAATCAATGCAAATGGCAACGAAGAACCTTATCAGGATAAACCACAAGGAAAGAGGGAAATTCTAGCTAATTTACTTGTGTCTGAAAATAACTACAATGATGAGTGCGCACCGCTTCATCAACAAGCCCAAAGCAAAGCAAAGAAACTGCGTCTCTGGACTATCGGTGTCGCTTTACTGACTATAGTGTTAGTTGCTGCTGCGATTGCATTGATCCTATTTGTTCCTCCCGTGACTGCGTTTGTTCTACCATTATTTGCTGTTATATCTACTGCTATTGGAAGCTGGTCACCTTTATTATTACTTACTACACTGTTACCAAGCTTAGCTGTACTCATATCCAGCTTAATATCCGCAAGAGCAGAACACAAAAGCCAAACAAAACTTGATGTACGCGTAAACATATTACAGGAAATAAATGAAGAAATAAAAAATATCGAAGCTAAAGCAGTAATTGCTGAGTTTTCAACTTCCTCATCCCAGATAAAAACTCTTGAAAGAAGTTCATCCGAGACAATATTTGAAAAAAGAAACCTCAGTCAAGGATCTAGCTCTAGCTTGTTTAGATTACCCTCAGTAAGATCTAGTGATCAAGCCATTGAATATGATCTTATTAATTTACAATCCGCTTCTCTTTGATCTACAACCCGGTTGAGGCTGAAGTGCTGTTAGCATTTCAGCTTTGTCCTGCGAGCACGTAAAATATTCATCGTCATTGCGAGCACCGAAGGTGTGTGGCAATCCATGGATGGCCACGGCCTCACTCACGTTTCGGCCTCGCCATGACGGTCTCATTAATTTTTCCTTATGCTGAGAGCCAAAAACATCCTCCAATCCGACCTAAGTTTACCTTAAGCTTAAGTCAGTACTATAGAATACGCCCACAAGCAGAAAAGTATCATTAAAAGACGGTTACTTTGATGATAATAATACTTCTCAAAGACGAGGTCTTTATGTTGACACTCGAAACAAAAGAATATCAGGAAGAACAAAAAAAACAGGAGGAATATCTAAATTCTAGGTTAAATCAAGCAGATTTACGATCTAAAAAACTTGGCTTAATTTCTATTGGCATCATCATCGCGCTAGCCATAGCTTTCCCTTACGCTTTACCATTATTGGGTGGACTTGCAACTTTAGTCGGAGTACTAAGCCTAGCCACGGGAGCTAGTTTGTTATGCTGCTCAGTCATTCCTGCTTTTTTTGGTGAAAGACTCATTGATCCTCAATGGTACAAGGAATATGCAGAGGAGCAAAAAAAATTGACTCAAAAAATACCAAAAGCTCAAGAAAAATTAAGTAATAATGTTTTATATCCTATCCAGAAAGGCGAGCTTAAATTAAATGGATCGGCAGCGACCCAAAAGTGTACCGATAAACCTAACTTGAGTAGTTGTTTTTTTAATAGCGAAAAACCACGCGTTGATTCTGAACAAAATACTATTTCTAAATGTTTAACACACTAATCGGCATAGTCAAAAATAAAAATACTCGTCATGGGCGAGGCCGAAACGTCAGTGAGGCCGTAGCCCTCATGGGTCGCCACAAACTTCGGTGCTCGTAAATGACGCTGAATATTTTTTACTCTAGATCTTTTTCGTTCAGTTTGGCAGCATTGCTTAATGCGACACTCGGTGTGTGGATCAGTTTGTTGGTTAAACGATAAGCCAACTGTTTGATAATATCATCTTGTGCATGACCTTTTTTTAACAAGGCTAAGGCTTTTTTGACTTCTGCATCACGGAATTGTTCGGCTTGCTGGCGATACGCACAAATAACCGGTGCAGCCGCTTTAATTTTCAATTGTTGCAGATACTGTTGTACTTTTTCTTCGATCAGACTCTCAGCTTTTACCGCAGCAGCCTTTCGGCCTTGTTGATTTTTCTGGATCATGCTATGCAAATCATCGAGTGTGTAAAGGTAGACATCTTCCAATTCATTCACACTGGATTCGATATCCCTAGGCATGCCCAGATCGGCGATAAATAAAGGCCTTCGTTTACGTTCTTTTAAAGCTTGTTCCAACATCTGCTTTTTAAGCAACGGGACCTCACAGGATGTCGCGGCAATAATGATATCGGCCTTGGCTAAAAAATAAGGAATCGCATTTAAACAAATCGCTTGGCCGCCGATAGCTTTGCCGAGTTTTTCCGCTGATTGAGGTGTACGATTAGCAATCCAGAAATGTCGAATGCCTTGCGCAAACAAATGCTTAGCCACTAAAGCAATGGTTTCCCCTGCCCCCACTAACAAAACCTGTGTATCCGCTAGATGAGCAAAGATTTGTTTGGCGCAAGTCACCGCGGCGAATGCGAGAGAAACGGGGTGAGCAGTAATATCGGTGGCACAACGTACTTGTTTGCTGACAGAAAACACATATTGAAACAATCGATTAAATTGCGCACCGACACTACCTAAGGAATGCGCTAGCGTATAGGCATGTTTTATCTGTCCTAAGATTTGTGGTTCACCCAAAATTTTAGAGTCCAAACCGCTGGCTAAACGTAGTAAATGACGTAAAGCCTGTTCTTGCTGGTAAACATACCAATGCGATTTGAGGCTATCTTGCGGAAGTTTTTTATGTCGATACAACCAGTTCATGGTAGTTTGTGCATCGCCATTGATACAATAAAATTCAGTACGATGGCACGTTGATAAAATCACTGCTTCTTCAGTTTGCGTATCCTGTAGTAGTTCGCGCAACGAGCTCGCCAAATAGTCTTTATTAAAACTAAGCCGTTCCCGGATCGCAACATCGGCTGTTTCATGATTAATTCCACAGGCAAGCAATTTCATATTGTTTACACGGCTCTCCCCACCAGACTCGCCCATTCCTGTTGATGACGAATATCGATTATTTTAAACCCTGCGTCGCTATAAACTTGCTGCACCGCTTCAATTTGCTCTGTTAAAATCCCTGCTAATACACAATAAGCTCCTGGCTTAATTAAAGATCTAAAATAAATCGCTAAATCGATTAAAGGTTGTGCCAAAATATTCGCCAGCAAAATATCCACTGGCGCTTGCACTTGAAAATCAGTTGGCAAAAAAATCTTTAATTTTTCTGGTGGTATAGCATTTTGATCGGCATTCATCCTGGTTGCTGCCAAGGCTTGTGGATCGTGATCGATAGCAGTCACGTGTTTTGCGCCACATTTCATAGCGGCGATTGCCAAAATACCGGAACCACAACCATAATCAATGACGGTTTTTTCTTGCAAGGGATGCGCATCTAACCATTCTAAACATAAGGCGGTACTCGGATGCGTACCGGTACCGAAAGCTAAGCCGGGATCTAAACGTATATTCACCGCGGTTTTCAGCGGCGGCTCATAAGCGCTAGGACAAATCCACAGCTTTTTTCCAAAGCGCATCGGCTTAAAATCTTGCAACCATTGTCGTTCCCAAGCTTGGTCGGCTAATATTTCGCTATGCGAAGCTAAAATAATTTTTTCATCAAACGTTTGGTATAAAGCATCCATCAATGTGGAAACTGACGTATGTTCGTCAAATACGGCACTGATTTTAACCTGCTCCCAAAGCGGAGTGCTATTTAGCGGAGGCTCATATAGACTTTGTTCATCTATTGCTTGCCAGGTAATCGATAAAGCGGAGGCGTTTTCTAAAAAATCACTTACGGCATCGGTATGCTCGCGCAATGTATTCAGATGTAATTGCAAGCAAACAGTCATAGAATTACAACGGTAAACGTTGCTCAAGATAATGAATATTCGTCCCACCTTTAATGAAATTTGCATCACGCACTAAGGCTTGATGCATAGCAATATTCGTCTGTATGCCTTCGATAACAATTTCATCGAGGGCATTACGTAATCGAGCCAGTGCAATTTCGCGTGTCTCACCATACGCAATTAATTTACCTATCAAGGAATCGTAATAAGGCGGCACACAATATCCGGTATAAATCGGTGTGTCGACACGGATCCCCGGACCGCCCGGAGCATGATATAAGGTAATGGTTCCAGGAGAGGGCATAAACGTTTTCGGATCTTCGGCATTGATCCGACATTCGATCGCATGACCCCGTATACCTATTTGCTTTTGTTTATAGTTTAATTTTTCACCGGAGGCGATATGCAATTGCTCAACCACTAAATCAACACCGGTAATCATTTCAGTAATAGGATGTTCGACTTGGATACGCGTATTCATTTCGATGAAATAAAAATGTCCATCTTCATATAGAAACTCAAATGTACCTGCACCACGATAATTCATATCACGACAGGCCTTTACGCACAGCTCGCCCATATGCTGGCGTTGCTTTTCAGTAATCCCGACGGCGGGTGCTTCTTCAATTACTTTTTGGTGACGGCGTTGCATAGAACAATCACGTTCACCTAAATGTATAGCATGACCTTGTCCATCACCTAATACTTGGATTTCGATATGTCTGGGATTGGTTAAAAATTTTTCCAGATAAACACTCGCATTTTTAAAATTAGCTTGTGCTTCGGCGCGTGTAATCGCAATCGCATTTAACAGCGCTGCTTCACTATGCACTACGCGTATCCCGCGTCCACCACCACCACCGGCCGCTTTAATCAAAACTGGATAACCAATTTTTTGCGCAATTTTTAGATTTTTTTTATCATCATTATCTAATTCACCTTCAGAACCCGGCACGCACGGTATCTTGGCTTTACGCATCGCGGCAATCGCCGATACTTTATCACCCATCATGCGTATCGTCTCAGGCTCAGGCCCGATAAAAACAAAACCACTTTCTTGTACGCGTTCAGCAAAATCCGCATTTTCAGAAAGAAAACCATAGCCTGGATGTATACCCATCGCATCGGTAATCTCAGCCGCACTAATAATAGCGGGAATATTTAAATAACTCGCCGCAGCAGGAGGTGGGCCAATACAAACCGTTTCATCTGCTAATTTAACATGCTTCAAATTAACATCGGCAGTAGAATGCAAAGCAACCGTTTGTATGCCTAATTCTTTACAGGCACGTAAGATACGTAAAGCAATTTCGCCACGATTTGCAATAACGACTTTATTTAGCATTATTTTTACCTATCAATTTTTCTAGTAAGAAATAGTTTTGTGAATAACGCAGCAAAAAAATCTCGTCATTGCGAGCGCCGCAGAATATTGACGTCACTGCGAGCCCGTAGCATGCCAATCCATGGATGGCCACGCTCACTTCGTGAGTTCGCCATGACGGATAGTTGGTTTTTGGCATTGCAAGCGCAAAAATATTGATCGTCATTGCGAGCACCGCAGGTGCGCGGCAATCCACACATTCGACTCGCCATGATGTTTTTTATACTATTCTATTATGAATAAGGGTTGATTATATTCTACCGGCATACCATTTTCTACCAATCTCGCTTTAATCACGCCCGCTTTATCGGCTTCAATCTGATTCAGCATTTTCATGGCTTCGACGATGCACAACACATCACCTAATTTAACTGTCTGATTTACTTTCACAAAATGCTCTGCATCCGGCTTAGGTGCTAGATAAACCGTTCCAACCATCGGTGAACGTACTTTATGACCACTTACTTCAGCTTCTGGAGAAACTGATTGAGTTGGCATAATCGCATTTGAGGGACTAGGCTGTAAAAGTGTCGTATGGGTAGCGGGTGATAACTGTCGCTTAATGCGTATCGATTGATCCCCTTCAGAAAATTCAATTTCAGTTAAACCATGCTCATTCAGGAGTTTTATAAGCTGATTAATTTTTTCCGAATCCATAAAAAACGGCCTCTTTTTCAAACAACAATATGCCGCATATTGGAGCATATCCTAGCGGACTTTGCTAGTCTTTCTGTACTTAAGTTTGCTAAGCTGGGGCTTATGCATTTTTTATTTGTTTTAAATATTCGCTCGCATTGAGATGGTATTATGCAAAACCTAGGCTTGAAAAACCCGAATGCTGCTCACAAAATGATCTTGTCTGAAATCAGCTGCACACAACTGCTAGGCGTTGGTCCAAAAATTAGCCATTATCTCAGCAAATGTGGAATACTGAACTTACAAGATCTGCTCCTACATTTACCCTTGCGTTACGAAAATAGAACGCAACTTACTGCTATCCAAGACGCACGCTGTGGTACTCATGCATTGATTGCGGGCGTTATACATGAAGATTGTCATGCGATTAAAAGCCGAAAAAGCTTTTCTTGTAAACTCAGCGATGAAACCGGTAGTATTAACCTACGCTTTTTTCATTTCAAACCTAAACAATTTCATCAGTTCAAAAAAGGGCTACGCTTACTTTGCTTTGGTGAAGTACGTGCCAAAAAAAATAGATTTTTTGAATGTGAAATGCTCCACCCTGACTATGAATTTTTACGCGGTAATAGCCCGCTTATTTTACCAAATTATCTAACCGGTGTTTATCCCAGCACCCCCGGCATGTCACAGCGACTTTGGCATAAACTTATCTCTCAGGTATTTCATTTATTATTCACACGCGCTGAAACTAAACTAATTAAGAAACAACAACATTATTTTCCTGAATATTTACCTGAAGATTTATTAAAACGCATAAAATTACCTTCGCTTTTGGAAGCTTTATACTACATCCATCGCCCTCCTGCTGATGCACCTTTAGAAGAGTTAGCCAGTGGCAAACATATCACTCAGCAACGTTTAGCGTTAGAGGAGTTGCTTGCGCATTCACTCAGCGTGCAACAAATGAAAAGAAAACGTGCTGCAGAAACAGCACCCCGCTTAAAATCCGATCCTGCTTTAATTAAACGTTTTTTGACGGCCTTACCTTTTCAATTAACCCAAGCACAAAAACGCGTTATCAAAGAAATTAATCGGGATATGCAAGCCATCATTCCCATGCAACGTTTATTACAGGGAGATGTCGGTTCCGGTAAAACTGTCGTCGCCGCCTTTGCTGCATTACTTGCTATTGCTAATCGTTATCAGGTCGCATTAATGGCTCCCACCGAGCTGTTAAGTGAACAACATTACCAACATTTTTATCGCTGGTTAACGCCCTTAGGCTTTCATGTGGTTTGTTTGAACGCAGGCTTGCAAGGCAAAGCTAAACAACAGACATTGGCTGAAATAAAAACCGGTAAGGCACATATTGCTATCGGCACGCACGCTCTTTTTCAAGAAGGTGTGCATTTTGCCAATTTAGGTTTCATCATCGTCGATGAACAACATCGGTTTGGTGTGCAACAGCGTTTAGCATTATGGAAAAAAGGCCAGCAAGAAAAATTACAGGCTCATCAACTTTTTATGACCGCCACTCCGATTCCTCGAACCTTGGCCATGACCAGTTTTACTGACTTAGATATTTCTTTCCTGGATGAATTACCCCCCGGCCGTCTGCCAGTACATACTATTGTTCTTTCTGATCATCGTCGTTCACAAGTCATAGAAAGGGTACGTGCCACGTGTACACAACAAAAACAAGTCTATTGGGTATGTCCACTCATAGAAGAATCGGACTTACAACATTATCAAGCCGCTGAAACGACTTTTAAAACTTTAAAAGCCGATTTAACGGATCTACGCTTGGGATTGATACACGGAAGACTGCCTAGCGCAGAAAAAGAACGTATTATGCGTAACTTTAAAAATGGTGAAATAGATTTATTAGTGGCCACTTCGGTCATCGAAGTCGGTGTCGATGTGAGTAGCGCTAATTTAATTGTGATAGAAAACGCCGAGCGTTTAGGTTTAGCGCAACTTCATCAATTACGCGGTCGCGTAGGTCGAAGTGAGACCAAAGGTTTTTGTATCTTGCTCTATCAAACTTTATCGCCCCTGGCCAAAGAGCGCTTAGGCATTATGCGCAATAGTAATGATGGCTTTATGATCGCGCAACGCGATTTAGAATTACGCGGTCCTGGTGAAATTTGGGGCCTGCGCCAAACTGGCTGGAAACAATTACGTATTGCCGATCTTAAACGCGATCATGATTTAATTCCGCATGTCTTAAATCTTAGCAGCACGCTGCATGCAGAATATCCTTATTTGATCGAGCCTATTATTCAACGTTGGGCACAGAACAATGATGGCAGTTATAGCAAGGTTTAGACTGATTGTCTTAAGTTCGCATAAAATTACGAAAAACCCTGCTATCCATAGACTCATTGATATCAGTTGCCGTATTAGAACGTCGGGAGGGGAAACAGGACGAATGCTGTGACAAAACCAGTACACGGATATCTATGGGTGGTGTTACTTTCCTTGTAGAAGTTGTCTCTCTATTCTCGATTGCTTGTTGATAAGTAGGAAGTTCTGAATATGCCGGCGCAGTAGGGAATAACGCGTTATTTTTCATCACCTCGTGGTAAGCGGGTGGTTGGTTAGCTTGAAACAATAAGTTATTTAATTTATTTTCTACTACTGGCAGCTGGTCAACATTTTTTTGTCTAAAACAAAATGAGAAAATTCCTATTCCCAACTTTAAGCAACCTATCACTGCATTTATAACTCCATAAGCCGCAGCAGCCACAACCGGAATAATAAGTAAAGATATCCAACTGGCAACACCTGGAAACATGCCCATAAGAACAACCATCAACGCCAAACCGCCGACACCACCCCCTGCAATAAACAATAAGCCAAAAAAAATTTCCTTAAACGCTGCCTTTATCTCAGATTTTATTTCATTATTTTTATCCTTTTTTTCGGCACATTGCAGATACTCTCTCAGTGTACCAACCTCTTCAGGCTTAATTTTATTCAATTGCATTTGCTTTAAAAAATCATGAACTAATTGCTTATTACTACTCTCAGGTAAGCCCGTCAGTCTGTGGGGTGCACAAAAATTATGGGCTTGATTATCAAACACATTGATATTCACGTAAAGCCTAGATTCGATTCGGGTTATATACAGTCCATTCAATCCTTTTAAAACAGATGAAAATTGACTTTTTATACGATAAGTTTTCATGCTTACTCCTCGCCTATGAATGGAGCAAATCCATTCTTTAATTAAATATTAGATTGCCGCGCGCTCGCGCGCTCGCAATGACGTCAATATTCTGTGTGCTCGCAATGACGGTCTATATTCTACCCACTCGCTGACGATCTATTCTACCCACTCGCAATGACAATTATTTTACATGCTTGGAATGAAGATTTCCGCCACTTTCGAAATTCCTGTTAAATAGAATAACATCTTTTTTCTCTTGGATCAGTGTCATTATTACTATCATTGCAATCGTCGTTATTAAGCGTAGGATAAAAAAAACTCGAAACACGCGGAAATACAGTCGGCATTGCATATCTTTCAACATCACTCATCGAATCTTCCAATAATACATCCTCTAGTACATTCTCATAAGGAGGAGGTATGGACTCAGCAGATCCATAAAAATTTTCAACCATGAGCGGTAAACTTGAAGAAAGTGATCTCAGAAAGCTTATTTTTTCCTTGAGCTTATCTTCTAGAACAGTTAAGTTTTGTTCATGTTGGCTCAATGACCAAACTGAAAATATCCAAAAACCTAAGGCATAAAGATCAGCGACTAAACTACAATAAATTAATCCGGTGTTGTCAGGAAAAAATACTTGCGCAAGATGTAAAACAATAAAAAGTCCCGTCATCATCCCCGGCGTCACCGTATAATAAGTGCGCTCCGTATCTATTTGTTTTAATAACCGCAAATATTTTCTAATTATCCTGCCAATACACATCAGCTCTTCATGATCGACATAATCTTTTTCTAGTTCCTTAAATAACTGGTCAATGATGTAATGCGGGTGGTAGCGCTGAACCTGGCTAATCTCCACGCTGACAAAACCTACTGATTCGCCAGTTATTCTGAAACCTGGTAAACCTCTTAAAAAAGAGGCGAATTCTAATTGAATGCGGTAATTATTTTCATTGTTTGGCATTTTTTTCCCTAAAACATTTCATTTAAAATGCAGTGCTATTATTTACGCACCAAAAAGTTTATTCCTTTTATAAGAATGCCAACTAAAAAGTGTAGCGCCTGGTTGAAGTTTCTCCATTATCAATATCAACAATTTCAGATGACGAAGACGATGAAATATAAAATCTTGGAATGCTAGTGTTGGAAGAATTAGGTGTAGGATAAGGAGTGGGTGGCATCGATACCTGCTCTTCCCTTTCTTGCTGTGTATGCTCTTGCTCAGAATCTAAAAATACTTTGTCTAATGAAGCAGAAGTATTAACGGAAAAAATACTCGAAAATGACTGCGATAGGTACCTTGGCCAATTATTTTCTTGTTTTTTCAGGCGGTCATGTAAGTCTGGATCGGTAAGGGTTCTTATTAAGCAAACTCGGCATTTGCCTTCAATAGTGGATGTTTCTGAGCTGGTTTTATTATTTGGCATTTTTCTTCCTTAAATAACCAATAGCGCCGTCATTTTATACTCAAATAAAAAAATAATATATTATTTTTTTCAAGCGCTCGCCATGACATTAATCTAGTCATCACCGCGAGCACGTAAATAACCGTCACTGCGAGCACCGTAAAATAATCGTCATTGCGAGCGCCGCAGGCGCGTGGCAATCCAGGACTCAAATTAATCTGTTTTTTCCTTGGGCATATACAAATCAGTAATCGTCCCCTCAAAGATTTCACTGGCTAACATCACCGTCTCAGAGAGTGTCGGATGTGGGTGTATCGTCAACGCAATATCTTCGGCTTCACAACCCATTTCTATAGCTAATGCCATTTCAGCAATCAATTCTCCAGCATTAGGGCCGACTATGCCTGCCCCTAAAATACGCTGGGTTTTAGGATCAAATAACAATTTGGTCAGACCTTCATCGCGCCCTTGCCCTAAAGAGCGGCCACTAGCTCTCCATGGAAAAATGGCTTTTCCATAGGGAGTTTTTTCTTCTTTAGCAACAATTTCCGTTAAGCCAACCCAAGCAATTTCCGGATCGGTATAAGCCACAGAAGGAATGCAACGCGGTTCGAAAAAGTGTTTTTTACCCGCGATCACTTCGGCTGCAACACGGCCTTCAGCTACCGCTTTATGTGCCAACATAGGATTACCAATAACATCACCGATAGCAAAGATATGTGGAATGTTGGTTCTCAGTTGTTTATCGACCGGAATAAAACCTTGTTCGGTGACGTTGATACCTAACGCTTCAGCACCGATGAGTTTGCCATTCGGTTTACGCCCTACAGCAGACAAAATTCGATCAAATCGTTGTGGTTTAGCATCTCCCTCACCTGCAAAGCTAACCCAAAGTCCATCTTTCTTAGCTTCGACTTTGGTTACTTTAGTTTTTAATAAGAACTTGTAATGTTTTTGCAAGCGCTTATAGAGAGGCATGACTATATCTTTATCAGCGCCATTAATAATCATTTCACCCGCTTCTACTACAGTAATTTCACTGCCCAGCGCATGATAAACCGTGGCCATTTCCATACCGATAATGCCACCACCTAGCACCAAGAGACTACCTTTGACTTCGTTTAATTCGAGCGCGCCAGTTGAATCGAAAATCCGCGGATCATCCGGTAAAAAAGGCAAGCGTATCGGTTGTGAACCCACGGCAATGATCGCTTGCTCGAAAATAATTTTTTGTTTGCCAACCGTTAACTCATTTTTACCGGTAAATTTTCCTTCACCAACGATGCATTCAACTTTACGTTGTTTAGCCAGCATGGATAAGCCGCCGGTTAATTTTTTCACTATACCGTCTTTCCAGGTACGTAACTGTTTGATATCAATTTTAGGTTTACCAAAACTCACGCCAAACTCCGCCATGGCGCTAGCATCTTCTATCACTTTAGCAGCATGTAATAATGCCTTAGAGGGAATACATCCAACATTTAAACAAACCCCACCTAACGTCGATTCTCTTTCTACTAATATCACTTTTTTGCCTAGATCGGCGGCGCGAAACGCTGCACTATAACCTCCTGGCCCGCTACCTAAGACGAGTACTTCGGTTTTTTTAATTTCTAATTCAGCCATAGTTTCCTCAATAATTTTATATAAATAAACGTACCACTCGTTGAGCCTATAGTAACCAACGGCGAATATCGGATAAACAACCCGTCAAATGCATAATAAAACGTGCTCCTTCCGCACCATCGATGACACGGTGATCATACGATAAAGATAAAGGTAACATTAAGCGCGGAACGAACTCACCGTCTTGATAAATGGGTTTAAACTGCGCTTTGGATACACCTAAAATAGCGACATCCGGTACATTCACGATAGGCGTAAATGCCGTGCCGCCGATGCCACCTAAACTTGAGATGGTAAACGAGCTGCCTTGTAAATCAGCGCCTGTCAGTTGTTTGGCGCGCGCTTTTTGACTCACCGTTCCCAATTCTTGCGCTAATTCTAAAAGACTTTTTTTATCTACATCGCGTATCACCGGAACCACTAAACCTTCAGGCGTATCGACGGCAATACCGATATGATAATATTTTTTCAGGATTAGTTCCTCGCCGTCAGCCGACAAAGAAGCATTAAACGATGGAAACGCTTTTAAACTGGTTACCACCGCCTTCATAATAAACACTAATGGTGTTAATTTAATATTTTGCTTAGCAGCAAACCCTGCTTGTGCTTTGCGAAAAACTTCCAGCTCAGTAATATCCGCGTCGTTAAATTGTGTGACGTGCGGCACCAACAACCAATTACGATGTAGATATTGCGCGGTTAATTTTTTAATCCGAGATAAAGCCTGTTTTTCTGTTTTACCAAATTGGCTAAAATCAATCTCCGGCGCCGAGGGTAAACCCATTTGGCCATGAGCACTTTGACTGAGATGTGCTTTAACAAATTTTTGTAAATCTTCCTTAATGATGCGACCTTTTTGTCCGCTACCGCTAATTTTATTCAAATCGAGTCCAAACTCTCGTGCTAAACGTCGAACACCAGGCCCGGCATGGACATCTTCTTGTTCTTCGTCATTGTCTTCATCACCTTCCTCTTTCAATTCTGCTGACCGAGAAGAAATTTCTACCTTGGTTAATTCTGGCGCAGCCGTGGCAGTGCTTGCATCTGGGATGGATATTTTTTCTGTGCTGGCTGGAGCAGCAGAAGTAGTCTGTGATTTTTCATCAGAAGTACTAGATTCTTCTGTTTCTAAAATAGCAATCAAATCACCTTTAGAAACTTTATCACCCACTTTAACTTTTAATTCTTTCAGCTTTCCGGCTAAAGGCGAAGGAATATCCATCGATGCCTTATCACTTTCTAACGTAATTAAGGCATCTTCTACATCGATAACTTGGCCCACTTTAACGGGGATTTCAATAATAGCCGCCGCGGCCACATTACCTAAATCTGGAACATAGATTTCTTTTAAACTAGACAAACGTTTTCTCCTCTTTTGTCATTGCGAGCACCGAAGGAGCGTGGCAATCCATGGATGGCCACGCTCACTAACGTTTCGCTCGCCATAACGGGCATACACAAAAACATTAAATGGTAAAAGGGTTAGGTTTTTTAGGATCGATAGCATACTTTTTAAATGCTTGTTCGATCTCGGCCGCACTCACTAAACCTTCCGTCATTAAGGCATGTAAACTAGCGATGACAACATAATGGCGATTCACTTCAAAAAACTGACGTAATTGCTCGCGCGTATCGCTACGTCCGTAACCATCAGTTCCAAGCACCACATAAGGTGCTTTAACAAATCCGCGAATTTGGTCGGCATTTAAACGGATATAATCAGTGGCTGCAATCACCGGGCCTAATCGATTCTGTAAACATTGTGACACATAACTTTGTTGCTCGGTTTTATCAGAATTTAATAAATTTTGTCGCTCAACATTTAACGCTTGTTTACGTAATTCTGAAAAACTTGTCACACTCCAAATATCCGCGGTCACGCCAAAATCTGTTTTTAATAATTCCGCAGCGGCTATCACTTCATTTAATATCGTGCCTGAACCTAATAATTGTACGTGTCGTTTACTCGGTTTAGTTTCGGATAAACAATACATCCCCTTAAGGATGCCTTCTTTACTAACCTCACTTAAGGCAGGATGCGCATAGTTTTCATTCATTAAGGTCAGATAATAAAATACATTTTCTTGCTCTTGCATCATGCGCCGCAAGCCATCTTGAATAATCACCGCTAATTCATAACCAAAACACGGATCATAAGCCACACAATTAGGCACTACCGAAAAAAATAATAGATTATGTCCGTCTTGATGTTGTAACCCTTCGCCGGCTAAGGTTGTTCTACCCGCCGTTGCGCCTAAAACAAATCCTCGCGCTTGCATATCACCTGCAGCCCAAACAAAATCGCCTACGCGTTGATAACCAAACATCGAATAATAAATGTAAAAAGGAATCATGCTTAAATTATTGGTACTGTAAGAAGTCGCAGCTGCCATCCATGAACAAAATGCACCGCCTTCATTAATTCCTTCTTCCAATAATTGGCCTTTCTTATCTTCACGGTAATACATCAATTGACCCGCGTCGACCGGATCATAAAGTTGGCCCACGGGGGAATAAATACCGATCTGGCGGAATAATCCTTCCATACCAAACGTACGTGATTCATCCGGTACTATCGGAACAATACGCGGACCTAAGGTTTTATCTTTTAGTAGATGTCGCAAAATTTCCACAAAAATCATCGTCGTAGAGATTTCGCGTCCTTTAGAACCTTGTAATATATTATCAAAATTGCTTAATGGCGGCGCTGCTAAACTTTCATCAGACCGTGTAAGACGCGCGGGTAAATAACCGCCCAGTTTTTTACGCTGTTCTTTTAAATACTTAATTTCTAGACTTTTTTCATCGGGGAGATAAAAACTTAAATTTTCAACTTCAGCATCGCTCATCGAGAGTTTAAAACGATCGCGAAACGCCAGTAATTGTTCTTGCGTCATCTTTTTTTGTTGATGCGTGATATTTTGTCCTTCACCCGCCGTGCCCATACCATAACCTTTAATGGTTTTTGCTAAGATAACCGTAGGTTGACCTTTATGTTCAACGGCGGCTTTATAAGAGGCATAGACTTTTTTAATATCATGACCACCGCGCTTTAAAAGCCATAGTTGCTCGTCAGTCATGTCGGCAACCATCGCTTTTAATTCTGGATATTTTGCAAAAAAATGTTCGCGAATATAAGCACCATCTTTAGCACGGAAATTTTGATATTCACCATCTATGGTTTCCATCATTAATTGCGGTAGCAAGCCTTGCTTATCTTTTTTAAATAATGGATCCCAAGCACTGCCCCATAACACTTTATTCACGTTCCAACCGGAACCGCGAAACACGCCTTCTAACTCTTGGACTATCTTGCCATTGCCACGTACCGGTCCATCCAGTCGTTGTAGATTACAATTAATAACAAAAATCAGATTATCTAATTTTTCCCGTGCGGCAATACAAAGTGCACCCAGCGATTCCGGTTCATCCATTTCTCCATCGCCACAAAACATCCATACTTTTCTATCCTTACTGTCCAAAAGGCCACGATTTTGTAAATATTTCAAAAAACGCGCTTGATAAATGGCCTGCATGGGACCTAATCCCATAGAAACCGTAGGGAATTGCCAAAATTCTGGCATTAGCCAGGGATGAGGATAAGAAGAAAGACCTTTACCGCCGATTTCTTGGCGAAAATGCGCTAATTGTTCTTTTGTGAGGCGTCCTTCTAAAAATGCTCGCGCATAAATACCCGGTGAAGAATGTCCCTGGATGTACAATAAATCGCCAGGATGCCCTTCATTAGCGGCATGAAAAAAATGATTAAAACCCACTTCATACAGCGTCGCCGCCGAAGCATAGGTCGCTATGTGGCCACCTAACTCAGAAGAAACTTTACCGGCTTGTAATACCATCATCACCGCATTCCAACGAATTAAGGCGGCAATCCGTTTTTCTAACTTTTCATCCCCAGGAAAAGCCGGTTCTAATTCGACAGGAATGGTATTCACATAAGGTGTGTGTAGACCCGCCGTTATATCTAAACCCCGTTGACGCGCCTTATTGATCAGTTGTTGGATAAGGAATTGTGCCCTATCTGCACCTTCCATCTTTAAAACAGATAAAAGTGCATCTATCCACTCTTTGGTTTCAAGCGGATCCTTATCTAAATAAGGGGTTTGCTGTGTCATAGGAGGCTTACCTTTAGAAATTCTTCTATTGATTGATTGTTATTTAAGCTAATTATTTAGTGAGCCAATTATAACAGCACACCCAGTGTCACGGCGAATACGATAATTAAAAACAGGATTAAATCACGGTCTATGAGTTTTAAAGCAGAGCCATAGTTTTCATCGGTAAACTCAGTAGTTTCATCAAGTCCTAATGCGATACGTCCACTTTTTTCAATCAGTTCGCGATTAAATGAAACATCTCTTAGCAAATAATCTAAACAAAATTGGCTGGTTTGCACAAAATTACCCGCTAAGGCGAACAATATTGAAAATAACCGCACCGGCAACCAATCCAGTAACGCTCGAATTTGTTGTGCCGACTTCCCCAAAGCGGGATAACTGGCATGAATGTGAGCAGAACGTTCAACTAAACGATAAACTAATGCTGCGATCGGACCTAATAAAGCCATCCAAAAAATCACAGCAAACAAGGATTCATTAGCTTGCCAAAATATCGGCTGATGTATACCCTTCGCACTTGAGTTTTTGTCTGCGTTGCCGCTCAACTCGCCATCCTCATGTATATTAGATACATTCCGGTTGCTCGTTTTCTCGGCGCCTTGACCAAAACTCCATTGCTGTGGGTATATTTTCTTAGTATCAAAAATATTGATAGGACCCAAGCAATAAAAAAGCACCACAGCGCCAATTAAAAAAGCTAATAATCCTTGAATAAAAGCAGCACTTAAAAAATAAACTACTGCCACGGGTATAACGATAGGTAACACCACCAGTATTAAAGGAATAAAATATTGCTGTGCCCAAGTTTTATTTTTAGTGACGTCGTTAATCTTGCTAACATATTGCTCAAACCAATTAAAACGAGCTAAAAAATTACCTCGATGTAAGAAACGTTCCAGTCCTAAGCACAATAACAGTGTAATAAATGTCATGATATTCCTCCGGGCATCCAGCCCTAATATTTAAAAATTATTATTCGTTCGATTTTTACTCTTCGCACAGCAGAGTATATATTATCTCAGCACAGTACAAAAATTAATACGTCCGTCATGGCGAGGCCGAAGCGTTGTAGCCATCCATGGATTGCCACGCACCTACGGTGCTCGCAATGACGATTAATATTTTTCGCGCTCGTGACGAAAATGCTTTGCAAAGGCTGAAACCAAAATATGAGTATATATTGAAAAACCTTAGTTTAGTCTACTCGCATCTTTTCATTCAAGGCCAAAGGTGTAGGATAACGTAATACCACCCAATAAGATGAACCCACAAATGTCAAAATAGTGACCGCTTGGATCAGATAGTTTGCTTTATCACCAATTAAGGCAGGTGTAGATTCAGCGGCTAGATAAGCAATTAATAGAGAGAACTCACTGGCTTGCCCTAAACGCACACCGACTTCTCGCGCTATAACTTTTTTTTCACCTGACATCTGCAATAATACTTGAAACAACCACGGTTTAATTAACAGCACCAGTCCGGCTAATAAGAAGGCGGGTACAAAGACCATCGGTAAATAACGTAAATCAAAACTTGCGCCAATGGCAAAGAAAAACATAATTAAACAAAAATCACGCAGTGGTTTCAAATTATCAGCAATGAAAACCGCAATTGGTCCTTCTGCTATCGATACACCGGCTAAAAAAGCACCTATTTCTGCGGACAGACCGAGTGCGCGGGATAATTCCGCTAATCCTAAACACCAACCTAAAGCGACTAAAAAAAGATATTCTTGTACCCTGTCAAAACGAATAAATAATTTACTAATGAAATAACGTTGTACCACAAAAGCAAAACCGAGCAAGGTAGGGAAAGTAATCAAGGTTAAACCGAGATCAGCTAATTTAGAACCTGTTAAATGTGCACCATGCACAAACAACAGCATACCTATCGCTAATAAGTCTTGCAGCAACAATACGCTGATCATGGTTTCGCCGAGTGGCTTATGATGCAACGCTAAGGTCGGCAATAATTTAAGACCGATAATAGTACTGGAAAAGATTAGACTGGCACCGATTAATAGGCTTTCTAAGAGCGTAAAACTAAATAGATAACCGACGGCAAAACCTATGGTAGTAAATAACGCACTGAATACCAACGTCACTAAAGCAGTTTTACGTAAGCTTCGATAAAATTCTTGTGGTGTTAGATCCAGACCCACTAAAAATAACAAAAAGATAATGCCGACATCGCCAATGCCGCGTGCCAAACCTATGTTAGGTACTAACTTCAGACAACTAGGACCTAATATCAAACCTAATAAAATATAAGCTACTAGTAAAGATTGACGAGTATATAGAGCTATCGTCGCTAATACGGCAGCGCCGGTAAAAATGATAAAAATAGAAAAAACAAAACTATGGTCCATTATTCCGTTATTCCTCCAGGCAAAGCAAAGAGGCATTACCTCCAGCCGCCGTCGTATTGATGGACAATGAGCGTTCTAAACATAGACGAGGTAAATAATGCGGCCCGCCTGCTTTAGGTCCCGTTCCAGAAAGACCTTCGCCACCAAAAGGTTGTACGCCTACTACCGCGCCTATCATAGAACGGTTAACATATTGATTTCCGACGTGAACCTGACGTGAAATCGACTCGACGGTGTGTTGAATTCGACTTTGTATCCCTAAGGTCAAACCATATCCGGTATGATTGATAGCGTGGATCACCTGTTCACGATCTTTCGCCGCATAACGAATAAGATGTAAGATAGGACCAAAAACTTCACGTTTTAAAAGATCTAAACTCGGTAATTCAAACAGACTAGGCGCAAAGAAATTCGTTAGATCCAATCCATTCGGTAGCTTGCATTGATAGAGCAATTTAGCTTCTTTCGACATGCGATCAAAATGTTCCTGTAAAGTTTGCTTGGCCGCACTATCGATCACCGGACCGACATCGGTAAATAGCTCGCTAGGATCACCTAATTTAAGTTCGGCCATCGCACCGCAAAGCATTTCAATTAACGAATCTGCCATTTCCTCTTGTACAAACAATACACGTAACGCAGAACAACGTTGTCCAGCACTACCAAAAGCCGAATTCAATACGTCAACTACCACTTGTTCCTTAAGCGCTGAACTATCAACGATCATGGCATTCTGTCCACCGGTCTCCGCAATAAAAGGTAAAATTCCACCCTCGCGACTTGCTAAACCTTGATTGATTTCACGTGCGGTTTCAGTTGAACCCGTAAATACGATTCCTTTAATACGCGGATCGAAGGTTATTTTTGGCCCAATAACCGCACCGCTTGCAGGTAAAAGCTGGAGTACATCGCCAGGAATTCCTGCTTCATGTAAAAGCTGAACGGCCGCGGTGGCGATTAACGGGGTTTGGCTGGCAGGCTTAGCAATCACGGTATTACCCGTCACTAAAGCGGCCGTCACTTGGCCAATAAAGATAGCTAAAGGAAAATTCCAGGGACTAATACAGGCGATAACCCCTCGGCCCTGGAAACTTAACCAATTTTCCTCACCGGTCGGTCCCGGTAATAATTGCGGCATTAAATCCAAGCGAGCACGCATGGCGTAATAACGGCAAAAATCAACCGCCTCTCTGACTTCAGCAAGTGCATCATTGACTGTTTTACCACCCTCTTTGATGGCTAGAGCCATAAATTCACTTAAGCGTCGTTCAAAGAGATCCGCAGCGCGTTCTAAGCAAGCCGCGCGGGTTTCTATCGGTGTATTTGCCCAACTAAAATTTATCTGATAAGCGTTGCTTATTGCCTGCTCTAATTGTTCACTACTCGCCAAACTGACATGGCCAACAATTTGTTGTGGATTGGCGGGATTGCTAATAGCACGGGTTTTTTCGCCAGCTGCTAAAACACCTTTAATTAACGGTCCGGCGATGTAAGTTTTTTTAGCAGCACTCTCTATTTGACTAGCGAGTGGTTCCCAAGTTTCACTATCCGCAAAATCGAAACCCCGAGAATTTTTCCGACCGGGTCCATAAATATCTCTCGGTAGGGGAATTTTAGGATGTGGAATCGTATTCAATTGATATAATTTTTGCACCGGATCTTCTAGCATTTCTTCGATAGGGATGTTCGGATCAATAATACGATTAACAAACGAAGTATTGGCACCATTTTCTAACAAACGTCTCACCAAATAAGCGAGCAGGTCTTCATGCCCGCCAACCGGTGCATAAACACGGCAAGGAATGTTAAGCTGCTTAGGACCTACGATATGATCGTACAAGGTATATCCCATACCATGTAGACATTGCATTTCGAAGTCTTGATTCTTTCCCGCCAATTCGAGTACGGTTGCTAAGGTATAGGCATTATGTGTAGCAAACTGCGGATAGATTTGCGCAGAATGGGCCAATAATTTTTTTGCACAAGCCACAAAACAAACATCGGTTGCTGCTTTGCGCGTAAACACTGGATAGGCTTGTAAACCTTTTATTTGGGCATTTTTAATTTCAGTATCCCAATAAGCCCCTTTAATTAAGCGCACCATCCAACGTTTATTTTGTTGCTTAGCCAAATCAATCAACCAATCGATCACATAAGATGCGCGTTTTTGATAAGCTTGCACGGCCAAACCAAATCCTTCCCAATCCGCTAAATCAGCATCACAAAATACCGCACCGATAATATCTAAGGAAATATCCAAACGATCCGCTTCTTCGGCATCGACGGTTAGCGTAATGTTATTGGCTTTCGCCGCTAAAGCTAATATTTTTAATTGCTTAATTAAAAAAGGAACTACAACTTCTTTTTTAGCAAACTCATAACGCGGATGCAACGCGGATAACTTGACTGAAATACCCGGTGCATCATTCAGTGATTTGCCTGATGCCGCTTTACCAATGGCAATGATGGCGGTTTGATAAGCTTGAAAATAGCGCTCAGCATCCTTCTCGGTACGTGCCGCCTCACCTAACATATCGTAAGAAAAACGATAGCCTTTAGCTTCATAAGCCTTAGCCCGTTTCAAGGCTTCATCAATTCCTTGACCCATCACAAATTGGCGCCCTAGCATCTGCATGGCTTGTTTAACTGCCTTACGGATAATAGGTGCACTGGTTTTACCGACAAAGCGGCGGAATGCATTCGTTAAACCGCTGGTTTGATCCGACTGTAATAATTTCCCAGTTAACACTAAGCCCCAGGTACTGGCATTAACAAAAAAAGAAGCACTTTGACCGAGATGAGCAGCCCAATCGGCATTGGTAATTTTATCTTTTAATAAAGCGTCGATGGTATCGCTGTCCGGTATACGTAATAGTGCTTCTGCCAAACACATCAATGCAATACCTTCTTCACTGGATAAATCATATTCATATAAAAACGCGTCTAAGCCGCCTTTGGATAAACGCTGTGCTCGAATCTGCTCAATTAATTTAGCTGCACGTTGGGCAATTTTTTCGGTCACTTGACGAGGTAAAGCAGCTTGCTGCAATAAATGTTTAGCGCACGACGTTTCATCAGCATAATAAGCTTGCGCTATAGCTAACCTTAACGGATTTTTCTTAACTGATATTAAGGGAAACGACATTCGGGCCTCTATAAAAATTCCAAAAAATTATTTTTTTAATACTCTTCGCACTAGTTTTTGTCTGCGTTGCTGCTCAACCCGCAATCCTCATGTATGTTTATAGACTAAGGTTGTTCCTTTTCGCAGCGCTTTGACAGCAATCCAATTGCTGTGAGTATATTTCTAAACTGAACTAATATTCTATAGAATAATTCATGGTGATTGTCTTTTAAATGCTGTACTAGTCGTACATGAGTTCATCAAGCGGGGTTTGTGCAGTTGAGCCTCCATTTTGCATCAACTCACATAATACATCTGTAATACAAAGATAGCGTAAGATATTAGGTGTGACCTCATCAAAATTTGCCTTCACACCTAGCAACGATTGTTCTATCTCATCAAAACTAACACCAATTCCATAACCTAAACAAAGCGAGCACAGCTGATCGGCACGACGGGCAATAGCAGGCAACAATCCTACCTCCGAAAAAACCTCATCGTAGGTAATGGGCCTACCCTTCAAAGTAAAATTGACCCGTAAGGCTTTAGCAATGGAGTGTAAGGCTTTTTTTAATTCCATGGGGTCTTACTCCTTCCACCATGGAATAGCCATCTTACGCGGCCCAGCCAATACGGTGCGCAACCAACGTAAAAAAACCGTAACAGAAAAACCATAGCGTTCCAATAAGCCAAAAAACGCCATGGCTACTAACGCCAATACAAAGCTCCAAACGCGAATATGTAATAAAAACAAGAGTAACGGGAAAGCGGCACGCGCATCGATTAAAAAAAATCGTGGTATGCGTGCCGAGTCACGCCAATGTGCTGCTGTAGGAACCCGTGCCATAAAATAGTCCCATGACCTAATTTGGTTAATATTCTATCATTTATGGCGGGAATCATACAGCAACTGATTATAAATTTAAAGCTGAGAAATAGCATCTAGGATATGCGTTTCAGCACTCATGCCCACTCTTCTATCCAGGTGTTTTAAAATACCGTCTTGTACTCATATTGACTAATAAATTTTATGATTCGCTTGACTCAACTTTAACTAAACGCTTTAATACGCAACCTGGCGTCAGGTTTAAAAAAAACGTAATCTGCACGAGAAAATGTAAACCTGGTCTAGTTTACAAAAAAAAGTAATACGCCCGAAAAAACGTCAATTTGGCCGAATAGCTCAGTCGGTAGAGCAGAAGACTGAAAATCTTTGTGTCGGTGGTTCGATTCCACCTTCGGCCACCAGATAAATCAAACACTTACATCCTCAAACCCAGTATAAAAAATCCCTTGCGCGACTTTTGCGGAATTTAGATTTACTTCTTTAGGTTATGAATATCGATGCGGAAATTCACTGCATCTAGCAAAGGAATATTTTGGTAATGTTAATTTCTAAGACTTTAAAAAAGATATTCCATCTTTTGGATAATCTCCCAATACTGGTAGGTTTATATGTGATAAATGATTGGGTCCCATATAAATTTGTACTATTGCCCTATTTGGATTTAAATCAGTATGCGGAAAATTAGAAGACGCAACTTTAAAACCTATACAATGTCCTGCTCCAAAAGTTATCGCAGTTGATCCCACATCTAAGTCAAAAATGTTTATCTCATTTTTTTTTAATCGCTCTCTATGAACGCTTGAAACCATATTATATGTAGAACCATCAGGATATATATCTAGTAATGTCATAACGATATCAAGCGATTCTACGTTTGTGCTTAGATATAGCCGCGCAGTTACTTTTCCAACAATTGTTAAGCTATCTGCTAATTTAGAGGAAACAAATAACAGTAAATCATACCTATGAAAGTGCGAAGATTGGTTGAATGGGCCAGGTGCGCCATAAAGAGTAGGATCTAAAAATCTCCCGCCAAGAGGAGAAGGCAAAGATGCCGGCTCATAGAAAAATTTTATCTCGTTGAAATCCGCTGGTTTAGAGAACTCTAAACTATGCTTTAATAGAGATGATTTCGAATTATCTTTACTATGTAAGTATAGATTAATCACATTTGTTTCCGCAGTAGGAGGCCAAGTTGTAAATTCACGCCAACTATTTTCCCCCATGATAAAAACTCGGGCACCTCCTTTGACTGGCTTTTTTTCTAAAGCGGCCAACAGCCACTCATGTATTTCATTCATCGTATCGCTAAAAAACCCATCAGCATTAACTCCAAAATCTAGTTGACCCACAATAGGTGAATATAATTGGGTATGTGACCATGGGCCAATGACTAATCTCTGACTTTCTTGAGCATAGCCCTTCGGAAGCTGGTTTCTCATCAAGGAATAATCTTCCAAGCTCCCCTCACAAAAAATATCGTACCATCCAGCTAAGTGAAATGCGGGAATAGACGGTATTTTTTTCTCAATGCTTGGTAATTGTTGCCAAAATGGATCATCGGATGACTTTAACCAATCATTATAAGGTTTAAAAAACTGCCTAAGCGGTGAACAATCAGGCGCATACTCATAGAGTTTTTCCAATTTATAAACATACTCTTGCATCTCTTTAGTCTCTTTATCAGACTTAGACGAAGCAGTGTATGCAAAGCTTAATCCCCAAGATTGTGCGAAAGCATGTCTAAATGCTCCATTTTCAAAAAACCATTGCTTATAAATATCACTTGCTGTTATTTGCGGACTGATTGCCCCTAATCCCGGAATATCTTGATGGGCACAACACCATTGGACATAACCCACATAAGATGTGCCTGACATTGCTATTTTTCCATTACACCATGATTGTTTCTTGAGCCACTCAATAGTGTCTTTGCCATCATTCATCTCTTGCATAAATGGCAAGAAGCTTCCCTCAGATTCGATCCTTCCGCGAACATTTTGCACAACCACCGCCCAACCTAGTCGCGCTAAATTAATCGCATCTATGTGTGACAATGCATCCTGACGCATATAAGGTGTTCGCAACAAAAGCACAGGATGAGGGATACCATCCGATTTAATTAAAAAGTCAGCAACAAGCCGCAGACTATCTCTCATAGGAATATAGAGTTTATCTACGACTAAAGGATAAGAATGTTTTTTATTCAATTTCTTGGAGCCTTTTTAAAACAAATTTAGACGAAATTGAAATAATATCACCCACTTTATTTGCTGGAAGCCCAAATATCTTCCGTAAAAAATAAAATCGTTGTTTTTTATTTCTTAGGAGAAGATCGCAAAAAAAGTATACTAAAAGCAATTTAGATATAGACTTGTTTTTTTTAAAAACATAATAAATATCTTTCCATTGATTTTTCTTAGACGTGATGGAAGTCAAGGAAAATTCATTTAATGACTTAAATAGAACTGATTTCTCAAGAAACTCACAATCAAAATCAAAGGCATGCCTGAATAAACGCAGAGTTACATCTAAATCTTCACCATAAGTTATATTTTCGTCATAAACTACAGGAAATAAAGGTAACGAATTTAAAAAGTCGCCTCTTACAAAAATTGCAGGATGGGCTGCAGCATAGGCGCCTTTTTTTAGCATTCCCTGCTTTGTTCTAAATTTTATTTTTGTTCCATAAAGTGTTGAAACATACGTTTTTTCATCAAAAAATGTTAATACTCCACAAATTATTTTATTATATTTTCCAATCTGCAATGAGTGACTAATGATATATTGATCGACTAAAAAGTCATCTGCATCCAGTCGCATTATCCAGCAAGAATCATCAAGCAAGTAATTTTTTTTAATATAAGCATAACCTGCATTTAATGGCCTGGAGGCACTTGGCCTTTCTTGAGGTATTCTTTTTAATAGGATATAGATAACCCGATTTTCTTGTCGAAAGTTAGTAGCTATAACATCACCGGTCCCATCTGATGATCCATGATTAACAATTATTATTTTTATATCGATTTCTTTTTGATCAAGCACACTCATAACAGAGCGTTTAATGCACTGCTCTACGTTATAAGCGGGAATAATGATATAGACAGTAGGTTTAGCAGGTGGTATTAACATAGTCTCTTTTCTCAGTTTTCTGAGCACTCGTTGTAACTTTTACGCTCTTTTTTATTAGATGTCCTCCAAGATAAAGAATATCAATAGGTACTTGTAGGAATGCCTCAATTGCGTCATCGGGTGTTTCCACTATTGGTGTTCTAATGTTAAAAGAAGTATTTAACACACACCCAACACCTGAGATTCTCTCAATAGTGCTAGTAATTTTTCCCAAAGAAGATTCTTCTGTAACAGTCTGGACTCTAGCTGTGCCATCAATATGTAACCCAGAAGGTATTAATTGCTTAGCCTTTTCATGACTTTTCACAATGTACATCATATAGGGGGATGATTCTTTCGTATCAAAGTATTTTGATAGATTCTTTTCCATAACAACAGGAGCAATCGGGCGAAATGATTCTCTAAACTTAATTTTTTCATTCAAAATATCTTTGCTTCGTTTGGCATGAGGTAATGCTAAAATACTCCTGTTTCCTAAAGCTCTTGGCCCATGCTCTGAACGTCCTTCATACCAAGCAACGATACGCTCATCTAAAATGGCTTTTGAAGCCAATTCAATAGCTTCTTCCTTCTCTATTTTGTTACCAGTCAAATTATATTTTTTTAATGCTTGTAAAATACTCTCTTCTGAATATGAATACCCTAGAAAAGCAAGTTCATTCTTAATGGGTCGCCATGGCATATCGAAAACATGATATGTTGCAAACAAGGCACAACCTACTGCAATGCCACCGTCATGAACAGATGGCGGTACAAATACATTTTCGAAGAAACCACTCTCTCTTATCCGAGTATTTAAATATCCATTAAGTGCGACTCCTCCTGATAAAGCAAGATTCTTATAACCAGAAATCTTTGCAAATTTTTCAACCATTGATAATCCTGCTTCTTCTGTTATGTACTGTATTGCGTAAGCAACATCTTTTGAAATTTTCTCTTTCCATGATATGCCCGCTGATATAAATGGCGGCGAAAAATGATCTGGCCAGCAATTTTTTATGGTAAAGGCTCCTTCCAAAATATTACGAACAGGTGCATAAAAACGCTCTCTAAATTGATCGACCATTACATCGGAACCGTAAGCAGCTAACCCCATTAGTTTTCCTGCCATATTTCCATCGCCAAATAGTGTGTTCGCGTAGGTAAACCAGAGTGAACCAAAATCAGAGTTATCTATACGTTTTAGCCACTCTAATTTGTTATCTTTCCAAGAAGAAATAGTTGTAGAGGAATAAGCATCTTCTGTATAGAAATCGCCGCCTCCATCCCATGTGATAACGGAGGTATTGTCAAAATCGCTGGTATAACGCGCATACGATGCGTGCGCTAAATGATGCGGAATGGATACAGCAGGTAAAATTTTATTGAATATTTCAACTGTATGCATTTCCCACTGCTCAGGGTTCTTGTATTTTTTACCGGTTAATGTCAAAAATCCAGGTTCTGTATTTTTATGGACAGGTTCGCTTGTAGCAATGCAAGCAATATCATTCACTGTCAAGCCAAGATAGCCTAGTGAACGTGCAATGAAGGATACTATTTCGCCTGAATCATGGCGCTTTTTCGTGAAACGTTCCTTCTCAAAAGCACCCAACAACTTTCCATCTTTAACGATACACCAATTAGCATCATGTCCCCCAGAAATGCCTAAAATGATCATCAAAGAGCTCCTATAAAATAGTCAAGCGCATTGAGACGACGCTGCCAAGTATTACTCTGCCTAAATTTATCCATATCAGCCTTGTCTTTTTCAGCGATATTTTGTTTATGCGCTTTCGCAAGGCTCTGAGCAATTTCATCAAAGTTATTTCCTGTATAAACTTGTGGGTACCCTGTAATTTGCGTTAGATTTGGAGAAACAACCGGTAATCCCGCTGCTAAATATTCGAATACTTTTAGCGGGGAGCAAGCTAGTGTTAATTCATTCACTTTAAAGGGAATGATCCCAACATCAGATTTAATTAACCATTGCGCTAAATCCGTATGTAATATTTCAGGTAGCATTGTGACATTAGAATGAGAACCTAACTCTTCAGCTAACTTAACAGTATCAACCCCATCATTTTCATCAATAGTCGATGTTACAGCGCCAATGAAAGTAAAATTATATTTAGGAAACTTCCGTACCAAATATATGCTTAAATCCCAATCAAACCAGGATGGCCAAATTGCGCCGATATATAAAACATTTTTACTGTTGTTATTAATTACCTTTTCATGTTTTGACTCATCGATTCTCTGTATGAATTGATTACTAATTGCATTTTCTAACAGTAATTTTGGTTTCTCTTTCGGTAGTAAATTTATTAAATACTGGCTGATAGTAGTGATATGGGTGGCTGATTGTATGTATTGTTCTTCTACATATTTATCTCCCCATGGCTGAACAGAAAATGCTTCCCAATAGTCCATCTGATCATAAATAAATGGGATATTTTTTTTATTGATGAACTCTAGATATCCCAAGTATAAATCAACGGGATTATGCGCACGTATATAATCTGGTTTAAAAGTGACTGTTAACTCCTCTAATGAAGAAAAGGAATTATTTTCATTTTCCGAAAAAGGTTTTAGACACCTTAGACAATTTCCAGATAAAACATATAAAGAAAGATTTTTATAAATATCGTTAGCATACCATTTGCTGACATTTTCTATATCGGTATCACTTGCACATACAAAAATTATTTGACGAAATAGACCCAAATCCTCAACTAATAATTGATGTGGCCTATGTCCACCCCCTGCAATCCATAAGTGATAATAGCTTAAGACAAGTATTTTTTTTATAGCTAACTTCATATAAATGTTCCATCCTGGAAAAGTTACTTAGGCTGTAATTTACAAGAATATAACTAACAAGCAAAGCATTATTTTTTTTTATTTTGGTAACTAATCAGAGAGAGTGTACTAGCGATAATTAAAAAAACACCTACAAAAGCTATTGATTTTGGTATTTCTGACCAAATAATAAATCCAAAAAGTACCGTCCAAATAAGAGAAGTATAACCTAATGGGGCAACAAGATAAGAAGGGGCATCCCTATAAGATTGCGTCATAAGTAGTTGACCTAAACAATCACCAATCCCTAGCAAAATTAATAGCAATAGATCGTACTCGCTTGGAGTGGTCCAGTGTATCGGTAAAATAGGAAATAAAGCCGCAGTGGTTATTAGGGTGTAATAAAAAGTAGTGGTAATACTATTTTCATATTTTCCAATATAACGAATAGTAATCAAAGCTAATGCGGTAAAAATCGCGCTTAACAAAGCAAATATTGAGTTTAACTGCAAAATGCTTGCGCTGCTACGTACAACCATAAGCGCACCAATTAATCCAACCAAAACACAACTCCCATCTTTAAAACCAACCCTTTCTTTCAAAAGAATCGATGAAAAAATAATCACAAATAAGGGAACCGAGAACAAAGTTGCAGTAACATCGGCAATGGGTAACTTAGAAAGTGCAGTATAGAAAAAAAACATTGCACTCAACCCTAAAAAAGCATGCAAGAAATGCCATTTAAGGTGAGAGCTTGTATATTTAATTTGTTTTTTAGATAGAATTCCCAAGCACATAATGACAGCAATGGCATTTCTAAAAAATATAATCTCAGTAATCGCATACGTTGCGCTTGTCCATTTAACTAATACAGAAGTAAGAGATACAAAAAAAACAGCAGTTAACATATATACTACTGCAATTAGCGACTTTTTTTCCATGGATATAGTATCGCGCAAGTTTGTAATTTTAAAAGCTATTGTCACGTGATCGAATATATTGCTCGCTGTGAGTTCGCATCAAGATTAATCATGGCGCTGAAATCATATTGATCTTTTATAATATTTTTTAAGCTATTAACAATCCGTTGGCTAGCCTTTCCATCGCCAAAGGGATTTTGTAAAAAGCTCGTCTTATTATAATACGTTTCATCTTCTAATAACTTTATCGCCTCGGCATATATTCTTTTTTGACAGGTTCCGACCAATTTTATAGTACCCGTAAGCAACGCTTCATGTCTTTCTGTATTATCGCGCATAACCAGTACAGGCTTTCCTAAACTAGGCGCCTCTTCTTGTATCCCACCTGAATCTGTCAATATCAAGTAAGATTTTTTCATCAAAAAAACAAATGATAAATAATCTTGGGGTTCTATTAAGAACATATTTTTTTTATTTCCTAAGGTTTCTCGCACATAGTGGTTAACGGCAGGATTTGGATGAACCGGATATATCACCTCAACATCATCGCGCGCCCCTAACAAAGCAATCGCCTCACAAATAGATTTAAATTTTTTGATATTATTTTCTCTCCGATGTCCGGTTATCAAAATCAGTTTTTTCTGATTATTCAAATAAAAAAATTTGGCATGTAAACTAGCACGTAACTCACGCTCATTTTCTATCCTGCGTACAACATATATTAAAGCATCAATAACCGTATTCCCTGTAACAATGATTTTTTTATGCTCAATACCCTCTCGTAACAAATTCATCTTCGCATTTTCTGTTGGGGCAAAGTGTATGTCCGCTATCGCTGTCGTGAGTTTCCTATTTATTTCTTCTGGCCACGGAGAATACATATCTCCGCTGCGTAAGCCTGCCTCAACATGAACAACAGGTATTTTTTCATAAAATGCAGCCAATGAAGCAGCAAATGTTGTCGATGTATCACCATGCACAATGACTTTATCCGGCATACAATCTCTTAAAACTATTCTGAGTTTATTAAGCACATTGACTGTTATATCGGTGAGATTTTGACTAATCTTCATTAAATTCAAATCATAGTTTGGCTTTATTTGAAAAAGATCTAAAACTTGATCAAGCATGCCTCGATGCTGTGCCGTTACACAAGTCATGGAGTTACTTCCAAACTCCGTTGCTAAAGCTTTCACAGTAGGAGCCATTTTTATTGCTTCTGGACGTGTCCCAAATATAGAAAGAATTTTCATCGTGGTATCTCTAAGGCTTCGCCCCATTTCATTTTTTTAGCCGTCTTAAAGACACTACCTTGTTTACGACTAATAGTTATTTTTTTTATATTATCTGATGCACAAACATCAAATAGAATGTGACCTGAATGTTTTGAAGGGGACTTTAAAATCCGATCTCCTTCTCTATCGACAACTTCTTTTGTAATAATTAAATAAGAATAGGGTTCATCTTCATAACCAAGAGTTCCTTTTTTAAGGGATTTCTGCCAGAAAGATCTTTCAATCCGCTCAGCAAAATGACACCAATCATCATTATTATTGTGTATTGGGCACCTTCCATGATGTGAACAAGGTGCCGCTATAAATCCTCCCTTCGATAGAAAAAAGTCACGAGCCTCCATGCAATTACTAAATCCTCTTGGAGTTCCAGGCTCAATAATAACTATTGCTTGATTGGCTAACACCCATACTTTCTCAAAAAGGGTTTGTCTCAAATCTTTCTGTTGCTCTATAAGGAAATAAGAGAGAGTTACAAGATCGTGGGAAGGCAGCTCAAGATTTTTATCAATGTTCATATGCTTCCAATTAACTCGCTGCCAAAATGGATTGGTACTATAACCAGCTACTTTTTGAGCAAGTTTAATCATTGCTGCGTCTTGATCAAGCGCACTCACCTTACTAAGGTTTGTGTTTTCCATTGCTGCCCATAAAACAGCTCCTGTTCCTGTACCAAGATCAAGAATACTTTCAATTTTTTTGGATAGCTTAAAAGAAAAAATTTGCTTTAATATTTTATTCGCTACTGCAAAGGTTGCGGGCATACGAGTTCGTAAATAAGCGGCAAGCTCCACTTGAATTGACAACAAAAAAGTGGGAAGTCCCATGGACAAATCTTTTTTTCTTAAAGCAGTATGCTTTAACCCTGCATACATTTTTTGTAGATTTTTATAGGCTTCCGCCAACTCTATGTGGCTATAAGCCATATCACCTTCAGCCATGGTTTTTTCTATAGCGGCTAATAACTCAAAATCGGTCTTATTCATTTTCACGGGAAATCCATTTAAGAATATTAATGGTAAAAATAGGGCTGAAAAATATAAAGAGAAATCTAATTTCAGTAAGCAAAAGCTCTGCTTTGGACAGGAACCTCGATATCCGGCGATAAAAGATCATGATCCCAATCTTCTGCATCACTCCTCCTACTTGGCCCGCTCGTTTCACTGTATGAGCGGATATGAGAAGGATCTAATATATACGATTGATAATGCGCATCTACTTTTTTTAACCACTCTGCTATACAATTTGTTATAAATGGAATATAGAAACTACCCATAGAAATACCACTTGAAATAGCCAGAGTAAACGCCAACCCATATGCTATATCATCCGTCATAAACGATTCAACTTTTTTTGATGCTCTAGCTGTTGCATATGAGGTTTGAAATGCTTCAATGCTAGCAGCAGTGGTCCATGTTACTTGCATAGCGATAATTACTGCGGGTGGAACCAGCTTAGCCAACCTATAACAAATAGTACTTTTAGTATAAGATCCATTACCATCTTCTAAGCTTTCAGTCGTACTTTTCGAGAAAAAATGCGCTTTCAAAGAACCCCAGCAAGTCCCCACACAAGCAGTATAAGAGCCCATATGTTTAAATGGAAAAAGAGTACTTAACCGTTTAATAATCCTTAAGTTATCAATTTTTTTTCCATAGCTTGACAAAACAGTCGGGGCGTCAGAATAGTTATATGTGAGTATGGCCATCGTAAATGCAATGAGTGACATCGGAATAGCATATTTTCTACCTGATGATTTCTCATCACCAGTCGCCATTTCTATCGAAAGTATTTGCACTCCCATATTTGCTAAGGCAGCTACAAAATTAATGCTACTTCCTAACGTCCCCAAATTTCTCTCAAAAAAACCTAGTTTAACATCTACCTCAGCCATCACAATTTCAAAATGATCGTACTTCCCCAAATTCTTTCTATTTTTAGGCGGATCAATTTTTTCAGGCCAATTAAAACAGGGATCTTGACTTAAAATATTTTCAATATGTTCTTTAAGGACAGCGGAAATATAAGACCGCCAATTTATCTCAATATCTTCCTTTTTCTTTTCTATGAGTGGTTGTTCTTCCTCTTTTTTATCAAAAAACGAGTTACTTCCAACACCCGATATACGCATTTTGGTTCTTATTCTAGGAAATAAGTCAAAATTACCAAGCTCTGTGATTAGTAGCTGAGATAATTTACCTTCGGAATTATATCTGACTAGAATAGAATATGTGAACTGCACTGGACACCTTTCGTTTTAGTTATACAATGAACGAATCCCTGGCGAATGAATGTTAAATTTTTTATTACAATTAAAAAAGATAAAATGTAATCAGGTAATATACTATGAACCAATATAGAAAAAACTACAAACAAAAAATTAAATTCATGTCTGGTAGTTGTTCTTCAATTTTTAGTAAAACATAATTCGATACGCAACCACAAATATCTTCAGTAATAAAAAAATCCATGCGTATTTCGACATCTTGGACAAAAAACTCAAAACGAACATATTACACTCGGAATGAATTCAAGATTAGATATTATTCAAGCTATCATTTTAAATAGAAGATTAGAAAATTAAATGATTGGAATAAAAAACGTCGTGAAATTGCAAATAGATACATTTTTGAATTTCAAAATTTACCATTTACTTTTCAAGTAATTTCAAGCCATAGTGAGCATGTGTATCATTTATTTCAAATAAAAACGGTGCAACGTAATCAATGGTTACGCTATTTAATTAGCAATGGAATTGATGCCGTTATTCGATATGCTTATCCTATCCACTTACAAGAATCATTTGCTTATTTAAATTATCAGATTGAAGATTTCCCTGTCGCAGAAAATCTTGCAAAAAACTTATTATGTCTTCCCTTACATCCCTACCTTACAGAAAAACAATTTTTGTGGGTTGTTTCTTGTGTAAAAGATTTTTTTTCATAACTTAATGAAGATAATGCTTGAAGGATAAATGTAACTGATTACGCATAGCAGAAGAGATTAAATCGATTTCTCAGAATGGTTTAGCATATTGTAAAAATCCATCCCAGATTCCTCACGCACATAAGGCTGTGTTTATTTGCACTATCACCGAAGGAATATCTAAAACAAATCATGAGACAAGTGATATAGGCTGGTATAAGATTAACGCCCTTCCAGATCTTTCCTTGCATCGAGTAATGCCAAATCAAATTGTAAGATTGTATGAAAATTCTGCAAAACCTGATATTCCCACAGATTTTGACTAATTATTTGAATTCAAAAATAATCTTCGAGTATGCAAGCTTCAGTCCTTGGCTTGCTAGATGTATTTTCAATTAGGAATTTTTATATTGTTTTACCTGCGCGCTCCCTACTTTGAAAAATGATTATGGGGAATGTTTTTAGGTTCAATAACAATATGCATTCCCATAGCGGAAAGAATTTCACTAGTATTTTTAAAATAAGGATTGCCTTTGGGAGAAAGTGTTTTATATAAGCTAGTTCGGCTTTTATGCGCTTTATTTGCTAATTTGTTAACCCCACCTTGAGCCTTAACAACATTGGATAAGGCCAATAAAAAAACTTTGGTGTCACCTTCGCTTAAAGCAGCATTTAAATAACCGGCGGCTTCTTCAGGCTTTTTGAGAGACTCAATTAAATATTTTTGGTAATCAATCTTTTTTTTCATACGCTACTCAGTTAAATAATCATTTAAGTAACTCATCGCCTTTTTTATATCTCTTTTTTGCGTTGATTTATTACCACCTGAAAGAAGAAGGATAATTTTGCTATCTTCTTCGTAAAAATATATTCTATATCCAGCTCCGAATGTTAATCTTAGCTCGAAAATATCTTTATTAATTTGTTTATAATCACCCAAATTACCTAGAGCAATACGATCTAATCGTTCTTTTACACGGAACCTAATGGGTGGATCTAGGCCTTCTAGCCAATTAATGAACGGGCTTTGGCCAGTGCTTTCAGTATAAACTTCTATTTGCTTTTTTAAAGCTATTTGCATGGTTATTGTATCCTTAAAGAGACTTATTGGCAATAGTTACGAAACCAAGAAACATGCGTGTGACTCAAATTATAAAAAATGTAGTTTTGACACGTCATATTTCAATCTACTCGTTTGATAGTCATTCAAACTCAATGCCTTAAAATGAACGGTTAACGACATTGCTAGGTATTTTTTTATAAGTGATAATTCAGCATGTAATTCATAATAATCTTCTCTCATTGAGCGTTGTATGCCAAACAGTTTATCTTTGTTTACCGTCATATTAACCCCCCAAAATTTAGGTATTCAAAAAGATAAAACACCATAAAACATTACATACATATGATTATTATGAAGATATAAAAACTTAGATGGAAGTCCTTAAATTAGAACTCAAAATACAGGAATGCAAAAAACAGATATTGGCAATTTTAAAAGTGTAGCTAGGGTTTCAAAGGAACAATAAGGAACAATATGGCATAATAAGCAAAGAATATAAGATTGATGCTTATTGAATTAACCTACAAGAAATCCCTTCATGAGTCCAATTTATAAAATGAACTTACCTAAAGAATTGATTAAAAATCTCATCAATATTCACGGTGTACAAGGTAAAAAATGGTTGGATGATTTACCGTCTTTTTTATCTTCTTATGAGAAAAAATGGCAATTTACATTTGAAAACTTTTTTAATAATGCCAGTTTTAATGTTGTTGCAGCAGTTACTTTAACGAATGGAAGTTCAGCTGTTCTAAAATGCAGCATTCCAAGCAAAGAATTTACCAATGAAATAACCGCATTGCAGCATTTTAATGGGACGGGGGCTGTAAAAATACTTCGCTCAGATCATCATGCAGGCATTATGTTATTAGAAAAGTTAACGCCCGGAACATTCTTAGAAGAATCCTCTAATGAAATGCAAAATACGCTCATTAGCGTAGAATTAATGAACAAGCTACACAAGCCAATTCAAGAACAAGAAATTTCTTTATTTCCTAGTTTAGCGAATTGGTTTCAAGGATTTGATCGTCTTTATCAGTACTTCCAAGGTGAAACCGGCCCTTTCCCCAAGGGGGTAATTGACCGAGCCCAAGCTATAAGCAAAGAATTATTAGCCTCTATGGGCTCCCTAGTCTTACTGCACGGAGATTTACATTACGCTAATATATTATCATCCGATAAACACGGTTGGTTGAGCATTGATCCTAAGGGTGTAATAGGCGAACGAGAATATGAAATTCCTTTTCCCCGTATTTCCGAAGCTGGAAACGTTAATAAAATTTCCATTAAACGCCGACTCGACCAATTTATTGAAGTTTCTGGATTTGATAGGCAAAGAATCTTGGGCTGGGCTTTTTCTAAAGCAGCACTAGCCGCGTGGTGGTCATTTGAAGATAATGGAGAAATTTGGCAACCCTTCCTCGATTGCGCAGAAATATTAAAAATTTGAAGAATAGACTTCATATGCTTATCTAGACTAAGCAAAGAGGCATACCTTTAAGCTCATCGAAGTTATTATATGGATAATAGATTAAGGGTTTATTAAGCTGTTGAGGTGTTTTGCCTCTCGGGCAAAGTATTAAAAACATTCCAGATAATAGGTAAAAAATATGCAAAGAACATTATTAAAATCAAAATTGCATCAAGCCAAGGTCACACAAGCGGACCTAAATTACGAAGGTTCATTTAGCATTGATGCCGAAATCATGGCCGTATGCAATATCGTTGGGCATGAACAAATTCATGTCTACAACATTACCAATGGTCAACGTTATATAACCTACGCCATCGCGGCGCCTAGCGGATCAAAAATTATGTGCGCAAACGGTGCTTGCGCGCGGCTCACTGCGGTCGGGGATCGAGTCATTATCTGCAGTTATGTACAACTTCAGGAAAACCAATTAAGCACATTCAAACCCATTATTGCTTTACTCAATGAAAATAATGATTATGAACTTTCACCTCAATCTTTAACTATTGACGATAAACAGGTTTTACCTGCCTATTAAATTAGTTTACGATCAAGATACTAGAGTTAAAGGTAAAAATTTATGCGTTATTCGCTGAACCCAGAGCTAGAAGCACAAATGAAACTTGAATGGGAAAAAATCGGTTTATCCAAGGAAATCCAAGCGGCTTTACTGCAGTTTATGGATGCAGCAGCATTGACAATTTTAACTAAAAAATGTCGCCAAATTGCACAATGCCTTGCCGAAGAAGGGCTTGCCCCAGAAACAATAGAACGTATTACCGGGTGTTCGGTTAATGAAATAGCCACTAACATTACTTACCATTAAACCTAAACTTTTTAACAGCACGCTGTGTAACCTCATAGGAATTATGCGCAGCACCCACTAAATAATCTGGAAAACGACGCTGTACCCTATATATCTGGCAATGAGTGGCGTAAAATAGACCTACCAAGATTGACCCCAGAGGTGTATCTATATGTCTGTAGCATTGAATTCAGATAGCACACACCGCCCTTCTCATTCTCAACAATATACCTGCCCCATGCATCCCGAGATTATTCGCGATCAGCCGGGCAGCTGCCCCATTTGTGGTATGTCACTAGAAGCTCGAACCGTTTCAGGCAAGATAACTGATCAACATGAGCATGAATTAGATGATTTATCGCGCCGATTTTGGTTAGGTGTCCTATTAACACTCCCCATTTTATTCCTGACCATGGGTCTACATATCCCAGGAATCAAAACTATCGTAGGCGCTATTCCTGTTATTTTTTCTTCTTGGTTACAATTCATTTTAACTAGCATTGTGATACTTTGGGGTGGCTACCCTCTTCTAAAAAAAGCTTGGCTTTCTGTTAGACATCGGCATTTAAATATGTTTACGCTGATTGGTTTAGGAATCAGCATTGCCTATATATATAGTATTATTGCCCTATTATTTCCAAATCTATTTCCAGCCGCATTTCAATCAACGCCTGGCCACGCTAATCTTTATTTTGAAACGGCTAGTGTGATAACGGTTTTGGTATTGATGGGACAAGTTTTAGAGTTAAAGGGTCGCGAACAAACCAGTGGCGCTTTGCGTGCTTTACTGGATTTATCACCAAAAACAGCAAGAAGAGTAAACGATCAGATAGAAAAGGAAATTCCTTTAGACGAAATCCAAATTAATGACGCATTAAGAGTACGACCAGGAGAAAAAATTCCTACTGATGGTGAAGTGATTCAAGGTCATAGTTCTGTTAATGAATCTATGATTACTGGTGAAGCCATGCCGGTTGAAAAACAAGTCGGATCAAAAATAATTGGCGGTACGTTAAATATTTCAGGAAGCTTTGTAATGTGCGCCCGACATATTGGAAAAGAAACCATGTTGGCCCAGATTGTCCAATTGGTTTCTGAAGCACAACGATCTAAGGCACCTATCCAAAAACTTGCCGATCACATTGCCAGTTATTTTGTACCTATTGTTTTAGTAATTGCGATCCTTACTTTTATTGTTTGGTCAATTTGGGGGCCCAATCCGGCTATGACGTATGGTCTAATCGCCGCAATTTCCGTTTTAATTATTGCCTGTCCTTGCGCCTTGGGTTTGGCAACTCCGATGTCGATTACGGTCGGTATGGGCAGAGGTGCGCAAGCAGGCATTTTGATAAAAAATGCCGAAAGCCTAGAACGGTTTGAAAAAGTTACCGCCCTGGTTGTCGATAAAACCGGTACGTTGACCTTAGGGAAACCTATCGTCACTTACATCATTGCCATGCCTGGCTTTACTGAAACTGATATTTTAGTATTAGCCGCGAGCTTGGAAAAACATAGTGAACATCCCCTAGCCAGCGCTATTGTTCATGCTGCTGAAAAAAAACAGCTTCAATTAAAAGAAATTGAAAATTTCTCTGCAGAGGTTGGAAAAGGTGTAACCGGCATGTGGCAAGATAAAGCGATTGCTTTAGGTAATTTACGGTTATGTGCGGATCGTAAAATTTTAACCACACCTTTAGAAGATGAAGCTGAAAAATTGCGCCAAGCGGGCGAAACCGTGATGTATTTAATACTGGAAAAACAATTAGCTGGATTAATCAGTGTCAGTGATCCTATCAAAAACTCAACCTTTTCAGCGCTCAATCGTTTAAAAAGCCTAGGCTTAACTATTATTATGGTCACAGGGGATAATCATGTGACTGCTAAAGCCATTGCTAAAAAATTAGCTATTAATCAGGTAGAAGCGGGAATATTACCCTCGCAGAAAAGCGTTATTGTGAAACAGTTACAAAAACAAGGCTATATCGTTGCTATGGCGGGTGATGGGATTAATGACGCCCCTGCGTTAGCACAAGCAGACATCGGTATTGCCATGGGAACGGGGACGGATGTGGCTATGCAAAGCGCCGGTGTCACTTTAGTTAAAGGTGATTTAATGGGAATAGTCCGCGCGCAACAACTCAGCAAGCAAGTCATGAGAAATATTCGTGAAAACTTATTTCTAGCATTTATTTATAATATTATTTGTATTCCTGTCGCCGCAGGTATTCTATATCCTTGGAATGGACGCTTACTTGATCCGATGCTCGCTGCTCTGGCTATGAGTTTAAGTTCAGTGTCGGTCATCGGTAATTCTTTACGATTACGCACACTAAAATTGTTCGATAAAAATTAGTTCTTATAGATTTGCAACGAAAAACTTGACATAATGCCTGCCCCTTTAAAAGCTTTTCTTAAAAAACAGAGGGAATGTTCAATTTCTAACAAGGAATGTCATGGTTTTACCACTTACCAAAAAACAAAACGACTCTCAAACAATTTCTCAGCTCTATCAGCATTTTAAATCCCCAAGACGCTCGTCGCGAGATAGTTTCCAAAAAATGCTCTATCAGCTCAGCTCAAATCCATTTGATATTGCTTTAGCGCTCGCCAATATCCGGGATAAAAATATTCTTAATTTAGAAAATTTTTCTCTTATTCTCATACACCCCTCTCCATTTGAAATATCCATGGCCTTAATACAGCTACATGATGTAAAACTTTTAAATACTCAAAACAAAAAAGCGCTAGAAAGACATAACTGCCCTACAGGAATTGCCTTAGTGTTACGTTTACTTCACAGCGTTAAATTATTAACTCCAGCAAATCGATCCGCTATTCAAGAAAAAAATGATCCACATTCTGTAGCCAACGTGCTTTTTAAACTTTTTTATGCCGATCTTTTTACGCAGAAAAATTTTGAGCAGGTGTTAGCTCATCCTCATCTGCTATCTATCAACAACTTAGTGCGTGCCTATGATAGACAGCATATCCTGACACAAACGATATTTGAAAAACTCATGGGATCTCCACAAGAAAAAAACTTTCTATGCCGTGGCGAAAACCAATTAAAAAAATTCGCTATTCTTCCTAAGCAAATTTCAAACGCATTGATTTATCATTGTGGAACGCATACGGGCTTTTTTCTCACGCACAAACATCAAAGCGACCCAGAATCCCCTACTAAGACTGAATTGCGACAAGTTTGCAAAAATTAGGCTTATTTAGAGGATTGCGAATTAAGCGACAACACAGGCAAAAATTCGAGGGCGAAGAGTTATCAAAATTTTTTACTGACTTCTGAAAAGATGTGTATATCCAATTTTTTTAACTCGGCCAAATAACTTTCCAGTGAAATTAAATTCATAGCAGTGATTGCCCCAGTTTCAACGATTTCCTCTTGTAATATTCTTTTTGCTAAAAGAATGGCTGGAATGGTGGGGATATAAGGGCCATCACCACTTTTGGCTATCATAAACCATTTAATATCCTTATGATTTCCCTTATGATCGGTACCCGACATGAGCATATGCATACCACCTGCATCAGTGCCAAACGAATCAAAATAATGACTGAATTTTAGCAAGGTTTCGGCATGGTTTGCTAATTTAATCGGAAACTTTAGTCGGATTAACCAAGATAAAAACCATAAACCCAGATGTGACATACTACTTTCTATTCCCGCAGAAAATCGGATCGATTTAATAGGAAAAAAGCCTGGTAATAACTCTAAATCTGGAACATCACAGTTTGCCATCCAACGTTTTCCTAACAGAGGATACTCTTGTCGATATAAATCTTGCCATCCATACACTTTTTTGGGTATGCCAGGAAAATCTTGTAAACGGCGCCCAACATAACTTAGGATGCCTTTGAAGGTAGCCAATCCTCTTTCGGTTTTTTGGCCAAGCGTAATTCCATAGACTAAAGAATCTATTATCTTAAACTCATCTTTATAATAGTCTAAAACTGCTGATGACAAACAAGGTAAAGTGCTAGCACCGGTAATAGCGATACAATTTCTCTTGTTCGCTTGTTCATCTAAAATTGAAAAATCATTCACATATTCACGGGCATCCGCTAGATCAATATAATTTATGCCTAAAAGGATACAATTAATTGCTGTGGTAAAATCCGCGGTTTGAAAAGGACCCGAGGCATTGATAACCAATGGTGGCCTAAGCCGTAATAACTCTTGGGATAATCTCTTTTTAAAATCAAAACACAGTATATCAATACAGGTGTCGACAGCCACTTTAGAAAGTTGTTTTTTTAAAGCCAATAAGGGTTCTTCATGGCGACCACTAATAATAATAGCAACATTTTTTTTAACTAATCCTTTTGCTATTTTCCTACCAAAATTTCCAGTAGCACCTAAGATTAAAACTTTATTATCTTCATCAGGTTTCATAAATCATCATCCCTCATATTGGTAGAGTCAATCAATTATCTTTTTATACTAGTGAATTTTTTAATTTTTAAAGCTGCTTGGTTATCATTATAAAAATGTTGAAATTGTAACATTATTTTTTCATAATTTTGCTGATTAATGGAAATTTAATCTTGTATCACTTTAAAAATATTCTCAGCAGGCTTTTCGTTAGTCTGTAGAAAAAAATAATTAAATTAATCAGTAAATCAATTTTTCCAGCGGTTTTTTTCTTGTATCCAGATTCACTCGCCTAGAATTCCTTTATTTTTTTTACATTCCAAACATTTATCTTCTCAAATTTGTTTTAATAAAAATACTGTATTTTTTGATAAATCGACGAACAGACCTAAGGTAAAAATTAATAGAAAGCGAATAGCTTTAAACCAATACGGCTTTAAAAGATTAGAAATAGCACTCAGCATGGAATGAGTAAACGCAACCAAAATGCTTGCAAACTCAGGGGTCGAGTCAGTATTTTCTAAGTTGTTTTTCAGGAAAGCTTTTGCGGTAGCCATTATTATTTTAATAATTATTAAGGACCGTTTAATACAGATTTATATTGTTAACTCATTTAAATAAATTATAACATAAATATCATTTTTGATAATACTCTACTTAGAAATCGGATGATAGGTTATTTAGAATTAAAGTTGATGAGTAATTTTCTAGCAGCACCTATTAAGCTATGACGCTTGAGAAAAAGCTGCCAGCGCGAACCACCCAATTGACGCCATAATACCGCCGAGCGTACGCCGGCTAATAAAGCGGCACGAATTTTGCTGACGGTTTCGGCATGCGCTAAATATTTGCCTTGTCCAATGACATGCAAACGAAAAGGTAATGCACCTAACGTGGTGACATAGATATCCGCTAAACTATCAATAATAAGCTGAGGTGAAGAGGCAAAATAGTTAGCTTGAGCAATAGCATGTTTAATGCGTCGAGTTAAATTTCTTTTGGTTTCGGGAGAGTGAACAAGTTTTCTTTCGAGATGCATTAAACCAATTAAATACCGGGTTAATTCGCGATCCTGTTTAATTTTAGTGTAAGCGAGCAAATTAACTAACTCCTGCAAACCTAAACGTAAACCGCTAATCGTACCACCATAAACTTGCTCCACCGTGCTAACATCTAGCGTGTAGATGCTTTGGATACTGGTATCAAATGCCAGCTGTTCAGTCTTCCCCGTCCTAGCAAGATCGCGAACTAAAGCAGCCGATTGAAAAACACCGGCCAAAGCCAAACTGCGTTCAACATTTTTTTTTTCTTTGTTTTGCATGACACATTAAAATAATTAAGGGATATTTACTCACAGCAGATTTTTGACCATTGCCGCGAAAAAAATTATGCGATCAACGACCCTATTCAAGGGCGAAGCGTACATCAACGTAATTTCAAAGTGGCTAAACCAAATAACACCAATATAAAGGTAATAATCCAAAACCTTACAATAATTCTCGGTTCTGGCCAACCTTTTAACTCAAAGTGATGGTGTATGGGGGCCATACGAAAAATTCTTTTCCCAGTTAACTTAAAAGATGCGACTTGCAGGATCACCGAAATAGTTTCCAGCGCAAAAACACCACCCATAATGAGTAATACAAACTCTTGTCTTACCACGACGGCAATACAGCCTAATGCCGCGCCCAAGCCTAAGGCACCGACATCACCCATAAATACTTGGGCAGGATAGGTATTAAACCATAAAAAACCTAGACCCGCGCCGACTATAGCGCCACAAATGACCACCATTTCGCCGGCACCAGGAACAAAAGGGATCGCTAAGTACTTGGCGTAGGTAATATTTCCAGTGAGATAAGCAAAAATGCCTAAACCACTTCCCACTAATACGGTCGGCATAATCGCTAAACCATCTAAACCATCGGTTAGGTTTACGGCATTACTGCTACCCACGATGACAAAGTAAACCCAGGGAATATAAAATATACCTAAAGGAATCAAGAGATTCTTAAAAAAAGGCACCACTAATTGGGTTTCTACCGGTAACTCTGCATTCATATAAAGCAGTATGCCAATGCTTAAGCCTAATATGGATTGCCATAAATATTTCCAACGTGGGATAAGTCCGCGACTATTTTTTAGCATCAGTTTTAGATAATCATCGGCAAATCCTATCAAACCAAATCCTACTATACCTAACAGCACTATCCAAATCAGATGATTGTTAAGATTAGCCCACAGTAAAGTTGTCATCACTATAGCGATTAAAATCAAGGCACCGCCCATGGTCGGCGTCCCGGCTTTGCTTAAGTGCGCTTGTGGTCCGTCAGTACGTATAGATTGGCCAATTTGTCGATGACTTAACGTACGTATCATCTTAGGTGCTAATAAAAGTGAGATAAGAAATGCAGTGAGAGAAGCTAAAATCGCTCTTAACGTTAAATATTGAAAGACATGAAAAGCGCGATAATAATTTGATAGAAAGGCAGTTAACCATAACAACATGTGTTTCGTTCCCAATTAAAATTAATGAGTCCGTCAGGCGAGGCCGATACGCCAGCGGGGCAATGACAATCCATGGATTGCCATGCACCTACGGTGCTCGCAATGACGATTAATATTTTACGTGTTCGTCAATAGACGATTAAAGTTTACGCGCTCGCAATGATAAAAAATGCTTAATCCGTTAACGCAGCGGCTACTTTTTCCATTTGCGCACTGCGTGAACCTTTAATTAAAATGGTCACATTCTTTTGCAAGTGCGGTTTCAGCGCCAAAATTAATGCTTGATGATTAGAATAATGCTCTGCGTTAGCGCCAAATGCTCGGGCTGTTTCTATACTTAAATCACCGTAAGTAAAAACAGCATCGATATTTAATTCTTTGGCTAATTGTCCCATTTGACGATGATAGTCTTCGGCATTTTGACCTAACTCTCCCATATCACCCATAACAAAAATTCGTTGCCCAGCATAATGCGCCAATAATTTTAAGGCCACTGCGACTGAACTTGGATTGGCATTATAACTATCATCTATTAATGTCGCACCTGTTTTTGTTTTGCTCACTATGACTCTTCCCGGCACCGGCTGCATTTTTTCTAAACCGGATTTAATATGGGATAATTCTATGCCTACTTGACTGGACGCCGCTGCCGCCGCTAGCGCATTCAATACATGATGTTGCCCAGGCAAACTTAAACTCACCATCATTTCCTTAGCATTAGGCGCATGTAACAAAAAGCTCGTTTTTCCATCCGCATCCATTTGCATATTCGTTGCAGAAAAATCAGCCGTATCGGATAAACCAAAACGCACAATGCGGAAATTAGCCGATTTTTTTTGTAATGTATCAGCAAACTTATCATCGGCATTAATGATTGCCACGCCGTTTTTGACTAAACCAGAAAAAATCTCAGCCTTAGCCTCTGCAACACCAGACATGGACCCAAACCCTTGCAAGTGCGCCGGCCCAATATTGGTAATCATCGCAACATTCGGTTGCGTGAGTTGCGTTAAATATTCAATTTCTCCGGCGTGATTAGCACCCATTTCGATCACAGCATAACGGTGCTGCGTATTTAAATTCAGTAATGTTAAAGGTAAGCCAACATCATTATTGAAATTCTTAAAATTAGTTAGCACAGGACCCGCTTCGGCCAAAATAGATCGGATCATTTCCTTGGTTGTGGTTTTGCCAGAGCTACCGGTTAAGGCGATGATAGGAATAGAAAATTGACTGCGGTGGTGTTTGGCCCATTCGCCTAAGGCCTTTCGTGTGTCCTGCACGAGTACTAAAGGCAAATCAGTATCAATAGCATGGTCAACTACGGCAGCTGCTGCACCGCGCTGCTTGGCAAGCTCGATAAAATGATGTCCATCAAATTTCTCACCGCGAATTGCAATAAAAAGCTCATGTGGTTTTACGCTACGCGTATCAATACTCAGTCCGGTATAATTCACATCTGGACCTAAGCATTTACCATTAAGTATGCTAGCGAGTGTTGATAATTTCACTAGATTGGCCATAAAAAAAGATAAATATATAGTAATCGATAGCTATTAATATTGCACTGATAAATAAGCTTTACTTAGAATTGTAATTTGAATTGAATTTACTGGTTTAATAAACGTTGCACTTCGCTAGCATCATCGAAAGGATACTTGACACCTTTAATCAATTGATAGGCTTCGTGTCCTTTACCCGCCACTAAAATTACATCAGACGGCTGAGCAGTCGCTAAGGCGTAGGCAATCGCACGCTGTCTATCCGGTTCACGATATACGGCTTTTTTACCGGTGAAACCGTGTTGAATATCCTGTAAAATTTGCAATGGATCTTCATAGCGCGGATTATCATTGGTTAATATGATACGATCGGCTTCCTGCTCGACAATCTTGGCCATTATTGGCCGTTTTCCTTGGTCTCTGTCGCCCCCACAACCAAATACACAATACAACTCGCCTTGGCAATGGGGGCGTAAAGCACGCAGTACTTGCTGCAAGGCATCCGGTGTGTGCGCATAGTCGACAACCACTAAAGGCTTTCCTGCGACATGCAACGCTTGCATGCGTCCTTTTACGCCCTTTAATTTAGATATCACTTGTGAAATTTCTGCTAAAGAAAAATGTAAACTTTTCAACAGCGTCAATACCAACAGCAAATTACTTAAATTAAACTTTCCCATTAAAAATGGATTTTCGATAAACACTTCGCCCCAAGGCGTATCGATCTCTGCCTGCAAACCTTGTCGATTAAAATTGAATTTTTTTACGGTGACATGCGGAATATGTGACCAGGCCACTTTGGGTTTATGTAAAGAATAAGCATACACCGGTAATTGTTCGGCAAGTTCAGTTAACCATTGTTGCGCATAAGCATCATCCGCATTTAATATCGCTTGCTGCACGCCGGTTAAATCGAAAAAAGAACGTTTAGCCTGCGCATAAGCCTCCATGCTGCCATGGTAATCCAGATGATCGCGCGTCAAATTAGTAAATGCTGCAACAGAAAATTCCGTTCCATTTAAACGCTGTTGGGCTAAACGATGTGAAGACACCTCCATCACCACTGCTTGTGCTTGCCGATCCCGAAAACCTGCCAGTAATTGTTGTAACTCTATAGCATCGGGTGTCGTTAATTGACCTGGCTTTAAGTCGCCATAAAAACCATTACCTAAGGTGCCAATGACACCACAAGGTTTTTGTAATTGCTGCAAACTATCCGCTAAAAAATGCGTACAGGAAGTTTTACCATTCGTGCCGGTAATACCTACCACCGGCATATAACGACTTGGATAATCATAAAATCGCGCCGCAATCGGTCCTAATTGTGCCGTTAAATGACGAATAGGTAATAGTGGGATAGGTGTTGTAGTGAGATCAATAGAACTCTCCACATCCGGTTCAAATAAAATAGCCGCCGCTCCTTTGCTTATCGCCTCCGGTATGAAGTGACGTCCATCACTACCCAATCCTGGATAAGCAAAGAATAAATCTCCCGCTTGCAGTTGACGGCTATCTTGGGAAAGTCCTTTAATGACCGCGTCCGTCGTTACCGGAACGTCCAAACCCATTAATAATTGACTTAACTGCATAAAAAATACTCGCCGAATAATTTTATTTTATCCTCCACTAAGGCTTGCTTCGTCACTAAAAAACCTCTATCATAAATAGTAATGATTCTCATTTAAAACATTTATGTTAAGCGCTATACCACTGACGCAATTGCGATGCGGACAATCTGCTACGGTACAGGGTTTTAGTCCAGACATTGCACCTCAATGCCGCAAGTTACTCCAACATTTAGGCATTACCCGACAAACCACTATTACTTTAATTCGTCGTGCACCCCTCGGTGACCCTTTACAATTACAAATATTAGGTAGTCAATTTAGTTTACGTTCCAGTGAAGCCTGTCATATTTACGTAGAATATTCAAACTAAACTCAACAACTCATGCAAAAAAATAAGATTATTGCCATAGCCGGCAATCCAAATTGTGGTAAAACCGTCATTTTTAACGCGCTCACCGGCGGCCGACAAAAAGTCGGTAACTGGGCAGGTGTGACCGTGGAGCAAAAAAGCGGTTATTTTAATGTCGGTGCAACAAATTATGAAATCGTTGATCTTCCTGGCACTTATTCCTTAAGCGTAGTCGCTAATAATTGTGCCATGGATGAATGCATAGCCTGCAATTATCTGGTCAGTAATCGTCCCGACGTCGTTATTAATGTATTAGATGCCAGCAATCTGGAACGTCAACTCTATTTGACGACACAACTCTTGGAAATGCAGATACCGGTTATTATCGCACTTAATATGATGGATATTGCTAAACGCCGCGGTAGTCATATCAATATTCAGAAGCTGAGCCGATTATTAAAATGCCCGATCATTCCCCTGACCGCCACTCGCGGTATGGGCATTCAAGAATTACGCCAGGCCTTATCCAACACTATTCCAACACATTCTACTTTCCCTTATGCTCTTGAGCCCTTATTAAAAAGCGCTGTACAAACACTCGCAGAAAAATTATCCACAAAATCACTCCCTAAAAATTGGTTAGCCTGTCGACTATTAGAAGATGATGCACTTGCGCGCAACTTTGTCACAGCAGAAGAACTTAACTTTGCACAATCACTGATTGAGATAGTCAAAACACAACACGGCGAAGAAGTTGATTTACTGATAGCCGATGCACGCTATGCTTGGATACAGTCCATTTTAAAGCAAAGTTTAATCACACACACACCGGGTATAACTTTCACCGCGCGCATCGATCGTATTATTTTGAATCGTTGGTTGGGTATTCCTATTTTCTTGTTAGTGATGTACTCACTTTTTTTATTTGCCATTAATGTCGGTGGCGCTTTTCAAGATTTTTTTGATATCGGCAGCACCGCATTGTTTATTCATGGCACTATCAATGTCTTAACGCACTGGCATTTACCCATTTGGCTAATTGCATTAATTGCCAATGGTTTAGGTAAAGGTATTAATACCACGATTAGCTTTATACCTGTCATTGGTGCGATGTTTTTATTTTTATCCTTATTAGAAGACTCCGGTTACATGGCGCGCGCTGCATTTGTGGTCGATAAACTAATGGGAGCCATCGGCTTACCGGGAAAAGCCTTTGTTCCACTAATTGTTGGTTTTGGTTGTAATGTCCCGACAGTAATGGCGACACGCACACTTGCCTCACCGCGGGATCGTATTTTAACGGTGATGATGGCGCCTTTTATGTCCTGTGGCGCGCGTCTCACTGTCTACATCTTATTTGTCGCCGCTTTTTTTCCACAAGGTGGAGCCTTAATTATTTTCGCCTTGTATGGCATAGGCATACTAACAGCCATACTCACGGGTTTATTATTACGTTCGACGCGCTTAAAAGCAGAAACAACACCCATGATCTTGGAATTACCGACCTATCATTGGCCGCATTGGGGCACTATTTTTCGCAGTACTTGGCAGCGTTTGAAATTATTTTTATTTAAAGCGGGTCGTTTTATTATTCCAATTTGTATATTAATAGGTTTTTTAAATACGATTAGCATGCATGGCAAACTCGTCACCGGTGAAGCCAATCAACATTCCGTATTATCCAGTATTGGAAAAAGTATTACTCCGATATTTGCGCCGATGGGTATACAAAGTGATAATTGGCCAGCCACAGTGGGTTTAGCGACCGGTTTATTAGCCAAAGAAGTGGTAGTCGGAACTTTGAATACTTTATATTCACAAGTCGGTCAGCTGACAGAACAAGCCGAACAGTCCACAATAAGCGACGAATTAAAAACCGCGGTATTATCTATCCCTAAAAATTTACGTGAGTTGGGCAAGACGCTAAGTAATCCCATGGCGCTTAAAGCCGAGGCACCTGAAGTCACGCAAGGGGTTTATGGTGTGATGTCGCATTATTTCGCCGGCAAACTGGGCGCTTTTGCTTATTTATTATTTATTTTATTGTATTTTCCCTGTATCTCGACCATGGCGGTAATGCAGCGTGAAATCGGCAGGGGCTGGGCTTATTTTTCTATGGCATGGAGCACCGGAATTGCCTATGCCGTCGCTACTTTATTTTATCAAACAGGCACATTTAGCCAACATCCTCTAACGACCATGGTTTGGTATCTCATCGTTGCTACTGCGTTGTTTGTAACGCGTATTGGCTTATCTTCCCAAGCAATTACACTCACTGCATTACCTCTTCCTACTTCATCCAGTCGAGACAACTGTCATGATTAGCTTACTCACTTTAAAAAAATTTATTGCTGAAAAAAAATTAGTGAATCTATCACTAATTTTACAAACCTTTGGCACCAAGCAAGAAGAAACCTTAGCCCTCTTAGAACTTTTAATACACAAAGGTTGTGTAAAAAAATGTCTTAAAACTCCGAGCTGCGCGACACGCTGTCTTAAGTGTACACCTGAGTCTTTCGCTTTATATCAATGGGTAGAACCAGCGAGCTATTAAATCCCGTCATGGCGAGCGCAGTCATTCGCGTCGCCACCACAATTGATATTCCTAGATTGCCGCGCACCTACGGCGCTCGCAATGACGTTTAAATGCTATGGTGCTCGCCATGACGTTTAAATGCTACGGTGCTCGCCGACGATTAATATTTAATACCGCAATACGATCAATACATTTCTTGCACGATCTCTTTTATCCTTAACGGATTCCCGAGCTGTAAGATTTCACTTAATTTTTGTCGCCAGCGTCTGCCGCCCGCTACGCCATGAAATAAACCAAATAAAGGTTGCATTAAATGCGTCAAGTTTTCATCTGACATGAAAGCACGTTCTAGATAAGGCAAATAGTGTAAAACGATAGCGAGTCGACTAGGAATAATTAATGCTTCCTCTGGACTGAGAAATTGATCGAGTTCAGCAAACAGATAGGGATTATGCCAAGCAGCACGACCTATCATGACCGCATCGACGTGTTGTAAATGTTCCTGCGCTATGCTTAAACAAGTTATTCCGCCATTGATAACGATATTTAAATGCGGAAAATCGCGTTTAATACGATACACCCAACTATAATTTAAAGGTGGAATTTCACGGTTTTCTTTAGGACTTAATCCTGATAACCAAGCTTTACGCGCATGAATAATAAACGTTTGGCAGCCTGCTAAACTCACTTGTTGGATAAATTGCGCTAAATAGTCATAGCTTTCGTAATCATCGACGCCAATTCGAGTTTTAACCGTAATAGGTAATTTAACTGCCGCACACATTTCAGCGACACAATCAACGACCCGCGCCGGATCTTTAAGTAATACCGCACCGAAACAACCGGATTGCACTCTATCACTCGGACAACCGACATTCAGATTAATCTCAGAATAACCATAAGCTTCGACTATTTTGGCCGCCTGTGCGAGATCGGAAGCGATGCCACCGCCCAATTGTATCGCCAGCGCTTTTTCGCTGGGATCAAAACTTAATAAGCGTTCGCGTTGCGGACTATTTAAAATAGCGCCTGTAGTCAGCATTTCCGTATAAAGTAAGGCTTTTTTACAAATTAACCTGAAAAAATAGCGGTAATGACGGGTGGTCCAACCCATCATGGGTGCTATCATATACGAACTGATCGACTGTTTCTGCGGCTTTAGCATGATTTATTTCTAATAAGGGGGCTTCCATGCTGGTTTTTTACTGGTATGATAGCCTCACTAGCTTTGTTACACAAAGCCTGTTTTATAATAATAACAATTTGGAGTCCTCGTCATGAAATTGAAACAAGCTCTCGTCATCGGTTTAAGCAGTGCGGTCTTAGCTATCCCTGCTTTCGCAGCGACTAGCACATTTACGACTATGAATCCTGCTACTGATGCAAACCAGCCAGCGGCAGTAACCCCTGCTAAAAAGGAAGCTGTTCATCATAGAAAAGGTCACAAAAAAGTTTCCTTGGAAAGAAAAACAGATCCTAAACAAGCAAAAGACACCGCTAAACTGGACGAGCTAAACACGCTTAATTCAGCAGCAGAAAAAGCCCAAACAGAAAAAAACACAATTAAGGCTTAATTTATATAGCTTAATTTTGTTAAATAGAAGGCCGATTGCATCGGCCTTTTTTTATACTCTTCGCCCTTGAATTTTATATAGGCTCTAAATTCTCAACCATCAACTGTAAGGTTTTGCGACCTTGATAATAGTTTACGCCTAAACGATAGCGCGCATTAATACGTTCGACGCGGTGATTGGGCCAATGACTTAGATTGACATTAAAAGCAATGGCATCCATTTGTTTACTACCCGCATCTTGACTGGCTAAGGTCATCTTTAAGTGTTTATCGCCCACCAAACGCTGCGCAAGTAAACGAAAGCATCCTTCAAATAACGGCTCCGGAAAATCTTGACCCCATGGGCCGGCGTCATAACGTAACCGTTCGGCTAGATCTAAAGTTAACTCTTGCTGGGTTAATTCACCATCGGTATAACAAGTGGCCTGTAGCATTTCTGGGCGCAATTGCTGTTCGCATTCATGCTGAAAAAGTTTAGCAAACTCAGCAAACGAATCTTTTTTCAAACTCAAACCCGCTGCCATCGCATGTCCGCCAAATTTATTGATTAAATGTGGATGACGCGTTGCAATGCTTTCCAATAGATCACGAATATGCAAGCCGCTAATAGAACGCGCTGAGCCTTTTAATTCATCGGCTTGATGGCCCTCAGCAAAAATAATCGTCGGTCTATGTAAACGCTCGGTTAATCGCGAAGCCAACAAACCGATGACACCTTGATGCCAACGCGTATCGAATAAACAAATTCCTTTTTCCAAAGGCTTCTTTTCGATCAATTTTTCTAAAATGATAAAAGCTTCTTGCTTCATGGTGTTTTCTATCGAACGACGTTCCTCGTTCAATTGACTAAGCTGCAACGCTAGTTCATGCGCATGATTACGGTCTGTTTCTAGCAGACAAGCTATACCTAACGACATATCGGCCAAACGACCCGCCGCATTTAAGCGCGGTGCAATACTAAATGATAAATCACTGGCAACCAGATACTCTACTTCGCGTTTCGCCAACTTGAGTAAAGCATAAATCCCTGGCCGCGCTTTACCGGCTTTAATCCACTGCAAACCTTGGGAAACTAATAAACGATTATTCCTGTCTAAACTCACTAAATCAGCGACCGTTCCTAATGCTACCAAATCCAAAAACTGCAACATATTCGGTACAGGAATGCTAGCTTTTTCAAACCAAGCTTGGCTACGCAAATACTGTCTGAGTGCCAATATCACATAAAAAATAACACCCACACCCGCTAAATTCTTACTCGGAAATTGATCGCCGTTTTGCTGCGGATTAACCAATGCATCCGCGGCTGGCAAAGTCGCCGCCTGCAAATGATGATCAGTAATTACGACTTTTAATCCAGCAGCTTTTGCTGCAATTACACCCTCATGACTCGAGATGCCATTATCAACAGTGACAATAACATCCGGTTTTTTTGTACGTAACGCTAGCTCAACAATTTCCGGTGTTAAACCATACCCATACTCAAAACGATTCGGCACTAAGAAATCTACCTGCTGCGCGCCAAAAGCGCGTAACGCACTCACTGCTAACGCACTACTGGTTGCGCCATCACTATCAAAATCACCGACTATCAGTAACCGTTGTTGCTGCATCACCGCATTGCCCAGACACTGTGCCGCTGCTTCAATACCGGATAAAGATTGATAATGCAGTAAATTTGACAAGCGATAATCCAATTCTTGCGCGGATAGTATGCCACGTGCCGCATACACACGCTGTAAAATCGGATGCAAATGCTTTAAGGTTTCAATGAGTTTGAATTCACGACGGTGGATAGTTTTATTCATGATATTAAATATATTCTTCACACTTGAATTTTTCGTCAGGCGATGAAAATGAAGCAACCGAAGTGTATTTTAGTATATGAGGATTACCAATTGAGCGGCCACTTATTCAGCTTCAAGAGTATATAAGTATTCTTTTCATCGGTATATAATTTAATACAAATATTTTAACTTGCTAATCCCTTATGGAATTAAACTTAGACACCGGCGCAGGCCGTTATCAGATTCTTGCTTATACCAAAGATTATATCCAAGTTAATGACCAAAAAATCCGACATAGCCTGATTGTAATGCCAAATCAGCTGGTTGATCCTTGGCCACCGCATTGCATCGCTGACTTAACCACCGAAAATCTACAAATAATTGTCGATCTACGGCCTAGTATCGTATTACTCGGTAGCGGCGAAGACTTAGCTTTTCCGGATGCTGCGTTATTAAATGTTTTTTATCAGCAAAAAATCGGCATCGAAGTCATGAATAATGGCGCTGCCTGTCGCACTTATACGGTGCTAATGTCTGAAGGACGCAACGTAGCCGCTGCTTTGTTGATCGCTTAGTTTATTTAATTAACAAAAAAATTCCCTATGTTCGTCATAAACATAGGGAATGTGTGTGTGTGTGTGTGTGTGTTGGTATAACAAATTAGTTATCTTTTAAAACTAGGGTTAATAACTTTTTTATTATCAACTGCTTCCTCTGGCCCGGCCTGACTAACTACAAATAATTGGCTATAGACAACATTGCCTTCAGGTGATTGATCTACCACTTTTGTTACAGAGTTAGAGTTACTTTGATTGCTATTAGTTGTTTTTTGCGTTTCATTTTCAGGTTTAAACGCACTTTGTTCATTTAGTTCCTTTTCTGCTCGATCAAGTCTTACTCCAGTTATGAAAGAATTAGTTATATTGCTGACCGCATGAGCTATTTTAGAAAGAAACATCGCAGATAAAGCAGATAGTATTAAAGCCGCAGGCCAGACAATGCTAGCAACAGCTGTAAGTACCACTAATGAAATAACAAATGCGACTAGTCCAAATACAAATTGAGATTTAGTTATCTTTCGATCATAAAGATCTTCATTCAACTGTAATTGTTTAGCTTTCAACTTTTGAATTTCTTCATTCAGTTCATTTAAACTTTTTGGATTACTCATAATTCTTACCTCTTATTCTTATAATAGATAAAATCTATTTATATACTTGATTCGATTAACAAAAATAATAATACAGAAGTTAACTTAAGAAAAGCTTAAGTGTTATAAATTTATGTTCTAAGCAGAATAAAAAAATAACGTGATCGAACTTAAACAAAGAAACTAATTTTTGTTTACCTTGGTAAGGTTCTTCATTGCAAGCGCGTAAAAACAATCGTCATTGCGAGCGCGTAGCGCGCGGCAATCTATTAAAAACTAATTTTTTCACTGGATTGCCGCGCGCTACGCGCTCGCAATGACGGAAATTGTATGTGCTCGCAATGACGAGAATTGGTATATGCTCGCAACGACAGGCATTGTACGTGCTTGCAATGACAACATTTAGGATGGAATTTAATAAAGTCTCCATAATGAAGATGGAGACTATTGATTAAGGATTGATTTAATTAGATTGAATTGGAGTGGAGTGGTGTCGAATCTAATGTAGTTGTTTCCTGATTGGCGGATTGTTCGGAAAACATAGGTCCGTATTTGTTAAAGTGATTATTTTTAGCATCATTGCTCCTTAAATTATCTGTCATTTCTTTCTCGCTCATAGTATGAGTTGAACTGACATCTTCAAGCCCAAGAAGTTTACTGTTAATCGATGCATCTAGCTGGCTTTGCTGTTTGTCTAATTTCTTTAATTCAGCAATAGTTTTTTTCAATTGCGCATATTGTTTATTTTCGGCTTTGATTTCAACGGAACTAAATAGATCGCGCATGCCTAAATAAGCCGCATGTAATACACTACCTATTATGACAGGAATAAGAATAATCAAAGCAAAGATACCCTCAACAATTAGTAGCCCCGGGAAAATAGGGCCCAGTAATATAGCGGGGGGTCCTCCCATCATCATAATAAGAGCCACTGCATATAAGCCCATTCCTGCACAGGAAGCCATAAATGAATAGGTAAAAATTTTCGCCCAATTTTCTTTGTCCTTTTGCCTTCTCGAATAAGCGGGAAGTTTTTTCTTTTTTTGTTCTAAGTAGCTTACTTGGCTACTGAAGTCGCGTTGCAAAAAATCTGTCTCTTCTTGGCTAGATAGGTTAGGTGGCAAACATTGAATAGCATTTTTAAGGTGGGCATTAATTTTTGTTATTAAATAGTTTTTTTCAGCCACTAATTCTTTTAATTCAAGCAGATTTTTATGACATCGATCATAATCTTTATTTTGGCTTTTTATCTTCTCAGAACTAAACAAATCGCGCATCCATAAATAAGTGTTATAGACAGGCCAGGCGCTAAAACCCATAGCAAGCGATGAAAATAACCCCGATTCTACAATAATTAAGCTTAAAAGCGTTCCTGATGCAGCAACTGCCAACCAGCCACCTATACCAAAAATCATGGTCCCAGCCAGGGCAATGAAGACGGAAACCGTAAAGAAAGTCTCCCAATTTTCTTTATCTTTTTTTCTTCGCGCATGAGCTGGATGTGTTTTAAGTTTCTTACCCAATAGCTTTATTTTTTTAGCGATATTACTTTTAATAGCAGTTGTTTTTTTCTGTTCAAATTGTTTCATAAAAACCTAACGCGGTGAAAAAAATTAATTCACCAAATCTTAACACACACTATTTAATTTATTAAACATGCGTTAAAAACTTTTCATGGATTGTCACGCACCTTCGGTGCTGCAATGACAATTAATATTTTGCGTGCCCACATTGATGGTTAATATTTTACGCGCTTGTAATGACAAAAAATGCTTGGCCCCAAGTAAATAAGATTTCCTTAAGTTTGATCTTGTATAAATTATTGTTCATAACATTTAATTCAAACGCTAAGGATGGCTATCTTTATTGAGGAGTTTTTAATGGCATCCAAGAACGTCGCATTAGCGAAAGAAATTCTTAAAAAAAGTATAAATTCAGAATTAGAAGGTAAACTCTATTCACTGTGTATGCTAAAAGTAGAAGCTCATATTAAACCTATAGCCTTTAGCTATGCACTATGCGCGCTAAAAAAAACTAATCTCTTAACATTAGCAAATATAAATAGCTTAGAAGCATATTTTAATCCACAGCATATTAGCAGTGCTTTGAATGCAATGGGTAAACTTGCAACACAAGAAAATTTAAATACCTTATTAGCTTTAAAGAATTTTGAATTTACAGAACATAGCGGATATTTGTTCTATCGAATTCCAGAGAAAAAATTTAGCCAATCTGTTTTTGATCAAATCATTGAATTTTCACAAACAACGGATTCAATAAGACAAATAAATCGATTTATTGATCAATTGTTAACTAAAACAATTTCCATTGATAAAAGGCAATCCACACTATTTTTATCATCAACAACTCCAGATAGCGGAATAATAAACGATCATTCGCAAAACAAATTAACACGCTGAGCAAATGTATTTATTGCTAAGAACCTATCTTAGATAGGTTCTGGCAGATCATTGGCTAATTGCTCTTTATTGACGGGGAGCACGGGATCGCGACCATACACATCGTCCCAAAAATGTAAGAAATCCTGTTTATCCACCCACGCGGTAATGTAAGTCAGATGTATGGGGATCGGTGTTTTCAAATTAATCACCGTAGTACGTCCCGACTCCAAGGCCGCTTCGATGCGCGACGCTGCTTGTTGCAAGTTAGGATCGAGTTGTTCTAGGGCTTCGAGAAATTCAAACGGATCTTCTAAACGCACACAACCCGAACTAAACAAACGTCGTTCAGCATCAAATAAGGCTTTGGATGGCGTATCATGCAGATACACTAAATGTGGATTTGCAAATTCAAATTTTATTTGCCCCAATGAATTATGCGGTCCTGGATCCTGACGTAAAATATAACGTCCAGGATTTTTTCTCACAGCCAACCAATCCACTGCGCTAGGATCTAATTCTTTATTCGGTTGATTAACCGCATAGATGCGGATGTGACTACGACGCAAATAATTAACATCCCGCATCGCTTTAGGAATTACATCTCTGCGCGCAATTCCAGGCGGCACGGTCCAATAAGGATTTAATATGAAGCGTGTCACTTCAGAATTAATCTCTGGTGTCGGTCGCGACGGTTTACCGACAATAACGCGGGCGGTTAAAATTGCATGATGGTCTTTAACTAAACGTAAACGGTGATCGGGAACATTAATCCAAATATAAGTAGGATTAGCTAAGACTATCAATCGTGACCATCGTTGCAAATTAAATTCAATCTGATGCAAACGTTGCGCCGCGGAAACATTCAGCGCTTGTTGTGTCGTCACGCCTACTACACCATCATCTTTTAATCCATGCCGTTCTTGAAACAAAGCCACTGCATCTTCGACTTGTTCATCAAAATCATTCGGATTAGGCATGTTAGTACACGCACTGGCAGCTAAATCTTCGCTAGCACATAAACGCTGACGCAATATTGCCACCGCTGGAGCTTGCATACCTAACGATAAAACTTCATTGGTTTGCAAACGCGGCCAAGGATGTTGTGCGGCCTGCTGATAAAACGCTAACTTTTTTTCGAGACGCGAATAAGCAGGAATCGTTACCGATGGAGTCTGTGCCTGCACAGAAAAGCTAGTTAAAGAAAACAAACCCAATAATACGCTTGCTCTAATTCGATTAACTTTGCGTTGCAACAACTTGTTCTCTTTTTGCATAATGACTTACCACATAATCTTCTATAATAGCTTGAAATTGTTGAACAATATTATCTCCACGCAACGTAGCGACTTTACGTCCATCGGCAAATACCGGCGCAATCGGATGTTCGCCGGTACCGGGTAAACTAATACCAATATTGGCATGTTTACTCTCGCCCGGCCCATTCACAATACATCCCATCACCGCCAAGGATAAATTTTCTACGCCCGTATAGTGTTGTGACCACGTCGGCATACGTTCTTTAATATAGGCTTCTACTTGATTGGCCAATTCTTGAAAATAACTACTCGTAGTACGTCCGCAGCCGGGGCATGCCGACACCGAAGGCATAAAGGCGCGCATCCCCATCGATTGTAAAATTTGCTGGCAGACCACTACTTCGCGACTTCTATCCCCACCGGGTTCCGGTGTTAATGAAGCCCGAATCGTGTCACCAATACCTTCTTGTAATAAAACCGCTAGCGCCGCCGTGGTCGCCACTATCCCTTTCGAACCCATCCCTGCTTCCGTTAAACCCAAATGTATCGCATAGGTACAACGCGCGGCTAGATTACGATGGATAGCAATCAAGTCCTGTACGCGACTTACTTTACAGGATAAGACGATGAGACTCGCTGGCATGCCAATTTTTTCAGCCAATTCAGCACTCAACAAAGCCGATAGTACTAAGGTTTCCTGCAGCACTTCCGCTGCAGACCGTGGATGCGCTAACGCTGCATTTTTATCCATCTCACGCGAACTCAGGTCTTGATCCAAGCTCCCCCAATTCACGCCTATCCGTACCGGCTTATTAAATTTCAGCGCGACCTCAATCATCTGTGTAAATTGGGCGTCACGTTTTTCGCCATAACCCACATTACCTGGATTAATACGGTATTTATCTAGGGCCTCGGCACATTCGGGATACGCCTGTAAAAGCCGGTGACCATTGTAATGAAAATCACCGACGATCGGCACCGAATAGCCCGCCTCGCGCACTTTATCGCGAATAAAAGGGACTTGCTGCGCCGCTTGCTCGGTATTGACGGTAATTCTGACCAACTCTGAGCCGGACTGAGCTAATTCAATGATCTGCTGAGCCGTAGCGGCGGCATCTTCAGTGTCGGTGTTGGTCATGGATTGAACAATAATAGGCGCCCCGCCGCCCAGCTGAACCGAACCTACTTGAACCGGGGTACTGATGCGACGTACGATGGGGGAAGGCTCAGATTCGGTCATAGAAAATTTTCCTTTATTTTTTAAGTACGGATGAAAATAGGAATCTATTGCGGTATACTCTAGCACATTATGAAGTCAAGTGAACATACTAAAACAAGTCTAAAGACAAGGGGGATGGTTATGAATACTCACTTACAAACACTTTATCAATCACTACCCATCAACAGCACCGACGCCTATATTGCGCGGTTAAAACAAATTCCCGTATTAAGCGCTGAAGAAGAAACCGCACTCGCCGAACGCTATTACCAACATCAAGACTTAGTCGCCGCCAAAAAGCTTATTATTGCCAACCTACGCTTTGTGGTACACATTGCACAGACTTACATGGGTTATGGTCTGGCACTCGCCGACCTGATTCAAGAAGGAAATATTGGTTTAATGAAAGCGGTCAAACGTTTTGACCCCAAAGTAGGCGTGCGTCTCATCTCATTTGCTGTGCATTGGATTAAAGCTGAAATTCAAGAATTTATCTTACGCAACTGGCGTATTGTCAAAATCGCCACTACCAAAGCACAACGTAAATTATTTTTTAATTTACGTAAAATGAAAACTCATTTAGGTTGGTTTAACCAAAAAGAGATCGAAGCGGTTGCGCGGGATCTCGGCGTCAAACCAGAGACCGTGCGCGAGATGGAATCGCGTTTGGCCTCTAACGATATGAGTTTGGATATCAGTGACGACAGCAGCGACTCCAAGTCCAGCAGCTATCCGCTAATCGATATGCATTTCGAAGATAATCGTTACGATCCCGCACGTTTACTCGAAGCCAGTAACACCACCGAGTCCAGTCAAGATCATTTGCATAAAGCGCTCGCCAAATTAGACGAACGCGAACAAACCATTATCCGCGATCGTTGGTTAACTGAACCTAAAATTACCTTGCAAGAATTAGCCAATCGTTATCAAGTATCGGCTGAACGCGTGCGTCAACTCGAGCAAAAAGCCATTAAAGAGCTACGTAGCGCTATCGAACAACAAGCGGCATGAAGACTATAAAAAACCAACTTAAGCCAGATAGAAACTTTGTCAGCGATATTGATCAATTTCTTGCCGCTTTTGATAAGCGCCATCCTGAAAAATCAGCTTCACAACAACAAGAAATCGAACAATATCAAGCATTGATGACAAAACGCGATACAAAAATCGATAGCCACTCTTGAATATACTCACAGCAACTGGATTTTTGACAAGTGCCGTGAGGAGGATTGCGAATACTTATGTTTCTCGAAATTGAACTTAAACTCAGCATTGCCCCCGAAGATGTAAATCTATTACACCAGCATCCTTTATTACAGCTCCCCAGCACGCAAATTATCTCCGTAGAACAACTGATTAGCCGCTACTTTGATACCGCTGACCTCGCCTTGTGGCAGCAAGGACTGTCGATGCGCGTACGTGAGGCCGGCGGTCGCACCATACAAACCCTAAAAACAGCCGGCGAACAAATCGGCGATCTACAACATCGGCATGAATGGGATCAACCGGTAACGCAAAACATTCCCAATATTGAGCAATTTACCGATTCCAGCTTAATAGCCAAACTTAAAACCATCCTTGGTGACAAGCATTTGCTAGAATTATTTCATACCGATTTTCAGCGCAGTTCATGGAACTTAAGCACAGAGAATGGAACTCACATCGAATTAGTTTTAGACCAAGGCCAAGTTAAAACCGCAAGCCATCAAGCCGCGCTCCATGAAATCGAGCTGGAATTAAAGCATGGTGATAGTCAAGAACTGTATAAGATAGCCGAATTTCTAAAGTCAACGATACCGCTTAACGTAGAAACGCGCAGTAAGGCAGAACGCGGCTATTTACTCTATAATGACAATAAAATGTCATCTAATTATGTATAGTTAATCCCCCGTAATTAGAGTAATATCACACCAACTTAATAAGAACTTTAAATGTATGTTAGAAAATACCGTCACACACAAAAGCCAAAGAGAAAAACTCATTCTAATCGAAGGAGTTACCGAAACTGGCGAAAAATTCAGACCCAGTGACTGGGCTGAGCGTATGTGCGGTTGTTTGGCCAGTTTTACTAATCGGCGCATGGTGTATTCCCCGCAGCTACGACCGATGATCGATCAAGAAAGTCGCACCAAATGTCTAGTTCTCGATCCCAAGCTCAAAGAAACCAATCCGGATATTTTTGACTGCATTATGAAATTTGCTGGCGAAAACCGTTTAAAAATCCACGAATCCTATACAGAAGCTGAAGAAACCAAATAGTTATCCCGCCGATTTTATTTTCTCCTTAACAAAACTGGAACTTTTGTCATTGCGAAGGCGTAAAATATTAATCGTCATTGCGAGGTACGGAAAAATTAATCGTCATTGCGAGCACCGTAGATGCGTGGCAATCCATGGTGGCCGCGCTCATTACATTCGCTCGCCCTGACCCGTTTATTTTAAAACTATTTTTTTGCTGTTTCAAGCGCAAAACGCTAGCAAACAATCCTGTGCTAGTTGGCAGGAATGGCAAACCGGTTTCGTTTTTCGACAATGTTGTTTAGCGTGTATCACTATTAGCGCATGGTATTGTTTGTATAGATCCACACTTTTGGGCAGCTGAGTTTCGAATAGTTGCCGACATTCCTCATACTTTTCCTGACCTTGTATCAGATCCAAACGTTGCAATAAGCGCCGCGTATAGGCATCTATCACAAACACTGGCCGATTAAAGGCATATAATAAGATATCATCCGCCGTTTCGGGACCTATACCCTGGACTTTGAGCAATCGTTCACGCAACTCGCTGGTGCTTAATTCATCTAAGCCTTGGTAATTACCCTGTTCCAGGTACCAACGGCAATAATTTTGTAGACGCTGCGTTTTAATCCGAAAATAACCACTTGGTTTTAAGTAGATCTCTAAGTCAGGTGTGGATAGGCTTAGTAGTGCTTCGGGCGTTAGGTTAATTTGCTCCTTCAAAAGCGCTAAAGCTTTTTCGACATTCGACCAATTAGTATTTTGCGTGAGTATCGCGCCGACCATTACTTCGAAAGCACTGTCGGCCGGCCACCATTGCTGGCGGCCGTACATACTAAGTAAGCGCGCATAGATATTTAGCAATTTTTGTTGGCTAACCGACATCGCTTGAAAAAGTAGCTATTGTATGCCTAAGACTGCAAATAAGCGATACTATATAGGGTTAACAAAATCTAATGAAAAAATTAGGCAATCCTTGGTTTTTCAACATTGATTATCCCCATCTCCAGCAATTGTTCTTTGGTAGGAGGTGCTGGCAAATCAGATTTTATTTTAGAAAATAGTGAAGAAATTCTCCTCAGTTTAGAAGACACCTGGTAATGAGGAGTTCCATTATTATCCTGATAATTTTTGTTTGTATGACCCGTATTATTAAATGAAGACATTAAAGGTAGGTTGGATTGTTCTTCTTCAATAGTCACACTGTTTCCATGATTGACGACGAAATCAGGGCGAGAATTCACTTGCAGAGGGGGAAGAGGATGAATTTCAGATACGAGCGGTAATATTTTGGTAATTTGATCCCATAAAAATTTTATTTCAGGTTTCGATTTTCCCTTGTTCAGTAGTACTTTCAAATTCGTTTGAATGTTAATTAAATTCTCTTTAAAATCATTGAAATTGTCTCTATCCAACTCTTGATTATTTTCGCTATCCCTAAGTAGCTCTAAAAGATTATCCTTAGTCTTTGTCATATTATTCTCAAAACTTAATATGTAAGCTTGTTTATCGACATGTTTTTTTAATGTTGTTTCAAAATTATCTAATTGTCCTTTTATTCCTTCTAATTTTTTTAGATCAGAAGACATATCTTTTGGTGTGCCACCTAATGAATAGCCTAAATAACTTCTTTTACTATCGTTAAAAGAGATAGGTGAATTTACCGGAAAAAATTTCCCTATAACCTTTTGTGTAGCCCATTCGCCGGCTTGAAAAAAAAATCCACCCACAATCATACTGAGCATCGGCCATAGTACTAAGGAATAAGTTTCTGCTTGTATCCCTTCATATGTAAGATGACCCAACAAACTCGGATTAGTAAAAAAAGTATTTAATAAACTCTGTAAGAAAAATTTACTATAGATATTTTGAATATTTTTAGTCGCTTTTTTTCCGAATTGATTGGACAGCATCCCTATGTAATTCATCCCTAAGTAATAACAAAATACTAAGGAATCTTCAGAACTAATGTACGAAAGTCTTCGGTAAAATAACATATTCATGATGGCATTAGTCATTGCCATTGAGATGGGTTTTAATGCATAAAAAATAATATTGTCTAAGCGTGGAAATCTTTCTGCTATTTGATTCCAAATTCCGGATAAGGATCCATTTATCGTAGCCAATATCGGGATAGTCATGTTAATAACCAGCGGATATTCTTTGGGTGAATAAGGGATCAATCCAGTTGCCTTATTTTCAGTCGTTTTTTTCAAATTTTCGATTTGATTATCAAATATAGCTTGGATCTTCGGCCAATTATCACAATTCTCAGCCATCATATAAGCCGTTTCATTTCGATTATCGATAAGATTTGGTAATGCTCCAAAACGGCAAAATTTCTGTATAATTAAATCTGGACAACTTTTCCTATAAATGGCAAAAAGAAAATGTAAAGGCGTTTCCAAACCTCTTTTCGGATTCTGATAATTTACAATGTCACTAGCCTGATAAGTATTATGCTGTAAAATCCTATCAATTTCAGTAGCATTTTTTGCGTGTATAGCATGCATTAAAGACAAATAATCATCATAAAATGCGGGTGTAGTAGAAAGCACGGGTGTTTGCTTAGTTGACCTTACGGTAGCTGTAGTTCTTGATGTTGTTTGGGGCATTGTTTTTCTCAATGTAGGCTGTGAAATTTTTATAGTTGTAGCTTTCAATTCAACAGAAGGTAGATAGTCTTTTAAATAAAGACTTGGCTTACTATGTTCATTGAATTCCGTAAGAGCATTTTTACAATTTTCTTTTAAATTGCTTGACCAATCTGAAAAATGCCATTGATTCTGATCTAAGATAGGTGTCCATCGAGCTTTAAATTCATCTTTATTAACACTCAAAAGCTCGCGATAAAAACCTGGGTAATGTTGAACTAAATAATTATTGTATAGCCAAGCAAGAGTATAACCAACATATCCAGTGTTTAATAAAGTAGGTAAATGCAATGCGGGAGTATTTTTAAAATCATGTCCAACATGATCCGGAGCACAAGCGCCTAGAGAAAATAACTCTGCTAGTCCTTCGTTAAAATTAAGATTAACAAGTCTAGTAATGTTTTTATTGACAGATAATGCTTCTCGATTTATTTTATGAATATAGTGATGTATAAATTCATGTCCAGCTACATGAAAAACTTGATGATCGGAAGGGCTAAAATAACTATAACCATTTCCATAAAATGTATTATGCTTAAAATCAGTTGAACGATAAAAACCATCTGCTCTTGGTAATTCGCCGTAGGCGTAAGTAAACGAATATTTTTTAAAACTATCGCCGATTCGAAAAATATAATCGCTTTGATAGTTTGGAATGTTTAAACCTAAGGATAATTTCCATTTTTCATAAGATTCAAGCGCGCGTCGCATGCCAATGCAAGCCAACTGTATTTTATCCTCGGACAAATTTGCATATTCTACACGCACGCTGTCATCAATAGGAAAGTTTGAACATATCAAGCTATTCGGTAATGCAACATAATCAAATGTTACATAGTCAGATAAAGATCCATTGGTCTTTAAAGCTTCAAGTCTGTCAGGATATTCTTTATAAATAACCTTAAAAAAATGCACATACAGATAATGTTGTAATAAGGGTTTATCGATATCATCGCGTTGTTTTAAATGATCGAAAAAAAATTGCTGTAAATTTAGAGCATTTTGATTTAAAGTATGCTTCGCCTGGGTTAATAATCGATCCGTAATATTAAATCCAGGTGCATTTTTATAATAATCTAATATTTGCCCTTGATATCCTAATAAATCAAAAAATTTGGTGCTTATAATATGGGTACTTATATTATTATTTAAGAAACAGGCTTCGGCTAAAGGATTAATTCCGAGACCTAAGTCATAGTTAGTCAAAAATTTAGGTATATCAAAACTTAATTTTAGCAAGGAAATATATTTTTCAATTAAATTGTCATTGATAGATGCACTATTATTTTTCAGCATGCCGGCAATTGCTTGCAAATCAGCACTTTTCATACTAATTTCAGATCGATTAAATATACTTCGATGTTGAACTTCCATGAGTTCACCTAAAAATGCGATGTATTTACTGATAATTTGCGACTGAAATGTCTCTACAACGGCTGTATGACTAATAATTTTTTCGTGTAAACTTTCAATTATTTGATTGAAAATTTGTAAGATATCGGCACTGATAGTATTTAATTGTTCTCTGCTTAAGTTTGCTTTTATATAAGCTTTTAAAAAATCTAGAAAGGTATTGATTGAATAATCCAAAATAAAAAAATTATGATTTTTAATTTGGCACGCTAATTTCTCAAGAACCTCTTTAATTCTGTGCGGTTCAAAAAAATAATTCCATTCATTCGGCTCTGTATTTAAAGCATCCTGTAAAACTTTTTCTAATTGATTTCCATTCTCTCTTATTGTTTTTATTGCTGGCACTTATTCCTCTCTAAAGAATAAACATTACAGGACTGGAGTGATCATGGATCATAGGTAGCGAAACTTAAGGAATGCTTAAGCTTGTGCTATGTATTAAAAAAATTGATAACAAAATTACTTTAAATAATTTCTTTTAATATTACCTTAATATTACCCTATTAAAATCGCCCGGATTAGGTTTCTTAAAGCACAGATTAAAGCTAGAAAAAGAAACCAGAATGCTTGGCTTTCTCATACTTACAAAAAAACAGTACGAGCGTTGAAGCATTTTTCATTAAAAAGCATCAATGCCAATACAAGGGTATGCAGGATTTTTTAATTTTTAAGAGGAACGACAAATGGTAGCCATTATCGACGAAAACAATCTCTTCCAGCAAAATTTAGATTTAGTACTGAAAAATCCCTCGCAAAGCTTGGAAAAGTTAATCCAAACAAATTTCCTGCAACACTTTATCGAAATTTTCAGCAGTTACTTAAATAATAATGAAATTACCAGCGATAATTTTAAAAAATTAATGGCGTTTAGCTCGTACTTTTTAACAGCCTATTGTCCGCGACTAGAAAATTTGAACGCGGCTGACCCAACTCTACCAAGTTATTTTGGTTTCTTAGCCAGTCTACGAAATACTACGCACAATATTAGCGAGCATGCGCTTGATTCCGTTTATCCATCTTTACATGACAGGAACTTAACTGATTTTATAAACAGTTGCCGTCAACTGAATGAGACTTCTTCAATTCATCATTTAAGCCCTAGTCTTAATAATTATTATTTTAGCCCTACTTTTGCAGACAATGTAAAAAAAGCTGCTGCATTAAACGCAGCAGCGGGTGTGTTCGAAGTTTTGAGTTTTATGCTTACGCATATTATGCAAAGGTATCAATTTTCCAATCCGGCCATTAAAGTGACGAGAATTATATTAGGCTTGATAAGTTCATTAGGCATTTCGGTATTACCTTTTGTTTATAGCCTTTTAACGCTTACTGAGCAAGAAAACCAAGCGCTAAGTCAAGAAAAAATATTACTAACGGCTTTATGCGCTTATAGTACTACTTTTTCTTTTCATATCATTAAGAATATTGCTCTTCAGTCTGAGCGCGTTAAATACTATTTAAACCATTGTTCTCCACTTAAATTATTGGCAAATAACTTACCCTTGTTCGGTTGTTTATTTATCGTTGCCAACGGTAATGAAAATAGAGTTGAAGGATTGTCAATTGCAATGCTTAGTTACTTAGCTGCACTTATTCCTAATCTTGCGACGCAATACGCTGTTGGCTTTTTCCCAAACAAAATTGAAAAAACTCATGTTGATAATCTAGAAAAAATCAATTTAGATCGTATCAAAGGTGTCATCGAAGGCCTTGAGGTCCCCAATATCTTCACATCTGATAATCAAGAAGAAACGACTTCTACTCTCACTCCAAATAATCCAGTTAACCCTCAGTATGTGCCTTGGACAGATAAATTATCCGCACCCGCTAGCACCTCTGCAAATCCTAGCGTTAGGACGGAAAATGAACTTACAGTGAGCAATGCGCATAAACAATCACCCTCATCTACAGAGATCGAAACCAGAATAAATCTAAACGCACCTATAACAAAACTTTTTACCCCTAAAATTTCTTTAAGTGGTGGACTTGTAACTTTCATCAAAGGAACAGCTACGATTCAACCAGCAGCACCTACACCTTAAACCTAAAGCCTAATCCTGTGTATGCATAGGATTAGGTTTATAGATTGATGTTTGTTATAAACGAGAACTGGAATTACTGCTCACGAGTAACGACAACTACCCTCTTTCTCCGCAAATAACCATTAAAGATTCATAATTCTCTTTTCCGTCATTGCGAACGGGTTACAGTCGTCATTGCGAACGCGTAGCACTTATTCGCTATAGCGAGCACGCAGCACTTATTCGTTATAACGAGCACATAACACTTATTCGTCGTTGCGAGCAATAGCATTTATTCGTCATTGCGAGCGCGCAGCGCGTGGCAATCTAAGCATTCGTTCGCCATGAGCGTAATTTTTTTAAATTCTTTCCTCTATTTATTTCATTCAATTTGCGAAGCGCCCGTTAATTTATACATAAATCAAAATTATTTATTAAATTTTTACATTGATATATGAAAAATAAATCGATTTTTTTGTTAAGGATCTCTTAAGCTTCGCCGCCTATGCTGAAGATCATTTTTTAATTTTTTTGTAGGTGTTTAATGCCAGATTTAACTGATTTCGAGGGATTATTGAATAAACTTGTTCGGCAAGACTTGGGTGAAAACAACAATTTAGAACAAGATTTTACCAAGCTTGAATTGTTTTTAAAATCTTTTAGTGAAGGACAAAGTGAGCTAATAAAGGAAAAACATATTAATAAATTGATAACACTGCTTGAAAAGTTAGGAGATTTAACCTTAAAACGCAGAAGTGATGATCATTATGCCAATTTAGATGATTTAGAAACCCATGCAACACAGATAATCAATTCAATGTCCTCACTCACGACAATTGATAAGTCAAGCAGTGCAAGATATGCATTTCTCAGTCAATTTCATACTAATGCCGATATATTAACTGAATGTGAACGGTTGTTTAATACAACTAAATGCGACCCTTACGAGCTTAACACTCAATTCAATTATATTATCCAAGGAAGATCCGTCAATAATTTTTCTATAGCAGAAACACTAATAAAAAAATTATTGTTTAGCTCTCAAGAATACATAAATTTACGTCTAAAAGATTTAAGCAAAACAGTTGATAAAAATAATCCTTTAGCTAATTTTTTAGACTATTTTAAAGCAAGCGTTAAAGTAACTAATAAAAATACACAAGTTTTATCTATTGATTTTGTAAATGATCTATCCAAACTTGCTTTCTATTTAACCGATGTGTTTAAAGAAACTAAACCTAAATCTAGAATTTACGATAGCTTATTTTCTTTAGTGTTGACCCTATTAAAAAATCCGTCGATAGGCGACCATCATTTGCATATATGGCAAGCAATAAAAGCATGTTCAGATCAAATGCTAGTTAGATTAACAGATCAAACAGCGGCCACATTAAAAAAACCTCAAGCAGGCATAGATTCTTCAATGAACATTCTTGCTGATATTTTCCATCAAATCATTAATATCGCTGCTGTATCACCGGCTGATAAACAAGAGATTGGAGAAATAATCAGTAAGCTCAGCATAGCTTGTCTAAAAATAGATACCTGTGATTCTTTTTCTGCATTAAATCAATTTAGTAAAACCTTAGGCAATTTGGTCCGTAGTTTATCTAAGAGAAATCAAACCCAAATAGAAAGAAACGCAACTCAAGCAATCGAAGCAACAGCTCAAAAAATTATTCAAAATGCAAGTAGTACAATTTCAGAATCGGAATTAGCAGGCTTTAGATGGTCATATCTCAAAGGGCGTTATGATAATAATGTTATTGCAATTCATAATGGTTGCGAAAGATTATTTAATACTAGCAATTGCCAAGAATTTATTCCTACTAATCGAACAACTGAGCTGGATATCGATATCATTACCATCGTTCCTGAAACAATAACAAATAGCACAACAGCTATTTCAACATCAACGTCGACTGCTGTTCCAGCTGTAAATACAACCATTGCACCAGCAATTAAACAGACAGCTCTTGTAGAAGATTCAGTTATTCAAAATATTACTTCTCCAGTAATTGATGATACGTTCACCAATCAAACGAACTCAATTTTAGATACTCCTGCATTAGAAAATGCTCATTTCGCATTTGCCAATAAAATACTTACTTCAATGGGACTCGGTGCATTCAGTGGTTTCTTGAACGGCGTAAGTCAAATAATATTGCATTTTGCTGAACAAAAAAATTGTTCATTGCCGACGCAACGCTTCCTGGCAGTAACCTTAGGGATAGCTAATTCATTTGCCATCTCGACTTTGCCATTGATTTATTCCATCATAGAAAATTTGGCTAATGATGAGACTGATTCTTTAGTAAATTCACAAAAATTACTTACTTGTACCTATGCCTTTATTACTAGCATCGTTTTACAAAGCATTAACGCAGGTGTGCAGTATGCTTTACCGAAAAAATCCATATTAAAAAATCTTTTTAATATGCTACCGCTATTTGCCAGTTTATGGATGCTCGCTAATAGTGATGAAAGCACTATAGAAAGTCTTGCTATTTTAGGGGCTAATATATTAACAGCACTTGCAACAAGTTCACTCACTTATTTTGCATTTAATCCTACGGTTCCTACGAGAAATCGGCGTGAAATTTTAGCACCCGAAAATCGAACTACTTTAAACTTTAATGGAGCTGAGACTGTAAACTCTATTAATGATGTAAATACAGAAAGTATAAAAATGATTAACTTTAATATTCATGAAGAATCTCATGCTATGAACGATACCACCGAATTAGATATAGTATCAGATACTGTACCCCTGCTAAATGAAAAGCAAACTAATGGCTTCCATCACAGAGCTTTAAATATGATGGTTGCAAACCCAGAATATGACACGCCTAAAAGTAATAGGCCAGTCACAATCATTGAAATTAAAGACGAGAGCCCTAAACATACCGAACGAGATATCGATTCTGGATATGGAGCATCTGATAAGTCTGATACTAAATCCAATACATCAAACAGAAACTCACTTGAGGATCCAATTTATGAAGCTATCGCTGGTACCGATAAAATTCCAGAGAATAACTATGAAAATAGACCTCTTCCTATCATACCTTCTACATCGGAAAATTCATTGGTAATCTCCGCTGGACTTTATAAGCCGTCTAATGGAACCATGAATAAAACTGTAGTGGTAACCGAACAACATACAGTAACAACAACTGTTCACTATAGTGTTTCTTCAACTAACTAATTGGAAAAAAAAAGCCTGCTTCTGCAGGCTTTTTTTGAGCCTGTAAATAAAATTGTGTAAGTGCTTATTATTAACTAAGCTAGCGACAAAAACGCTAGAGCTAATTGAGAAATAAGCAATGAAACAAGAACAAGAAATAAACCTAGACCCAAAATTAATAAATGAATTGGCTAAATCTATAAAAATTGAAAAAGATATCTCTGCTCTCAGCAAGCAGCTATTAAAACTCACCGTAGAACGTGCCATGGATGCTGAGCTAGACGAGCATCTTGGCTACGAAAAGCACGCGATAGCAGGCAAGAATACGGGAAATAGCCGCAATGGTTATTCGCCGAAGCGATTAAGGGGTGATTTCGGCGAAGTTGAAATTAACACGCCTAGAGACCGAAATAGTACGTTTGAGCCCCAACTTATTCGCAAAGGCCAAACGCGTCTCACAGAATTTGATGAACAGATTTTGGCGCTTTATGCCAGAGGTATGACCACACGCGATATTGCGGCTACGTTCAAAGAAATGTAGAGTGCCGAGGTATCGCATAGCTTGATTTCTAAAGTCACTGAAGCGGTTATGGATGAGGTTACGGTGTGGCAGAATCGTCCCTTAGAAGCAGTCTATCCCATCCTGTATTTAGATTGTATCGTTGTTAAATGTCATCAAGATAAACGGGTCATCAATAAATCCATTTATTTAGCTTTAGCCATTAATGCTGAGGGGAAAAAGGAATTACTAGGCTTGTGGATAGCCGAAACCGAGGGTGCAAAATTTTGGCTCTCTGTATTAACCGAATTAAATAATCGAGGGGTTAAGGATATTTTTATTGCTTGCGTTGATGGATTAAGCGGATTTCCAGAGGCGATAAATGCGGTATTCCCAAAAACTAAAATTCAGTTATGCATTGTGCATCTTATCCGGCATTCGTTACGCTACGTACCGCATAAGGACATGAAAGCCGTTGTAGCGGATCTTAAGGTTATTTATCGTGCTATTTCTATTGAACAAGCGGAAGAAGCGCTTCTCCTGTTTAGTGAAAAATGGGATAAAAAATATCCAGCCATTAGCCGTTCATGGCATAAAAACTGGAGTAATATTGACCTTATTTGATTATCCTGACGACATACGGAAAATTATTTATACTACCAATGCCATTGAATCACTCAATAGTGTTATTAGAAAATCGATTAATAATCGTAAAATTTTTCCTAATGACCAATCGGCATTAAAAGTTGTATATTTAGCTGTACAGAAGGCATCACAAAAGTGGACTATGTCTTTACATGATTGGAGAGCTGCTATGAATCGATTCGCTATCGAATTCGAGGGCAGATTCTCCTAACTCGGCATTTACACAAAATGGTTTACAGGCTCGGAAAATTTAATTCAGATGCTCCTGTACCGGCCGCTATTCTCCGTAAAAAAACCAACGGAACTCTAACCCACCGTGCATATAGTTTTCATAGCGATCGCACTCGTTCCTCTGAATCCGATACATCAAATAACAGTAAGTTCGACCCATTAGTTCCACAGCAGAAACGCGAACTGATTCATGCTAAAACCTAAATAAGAATATAGTGTGAGTTGTCGCATTAACCTGAAAAGCCTGCTTTTGCAGGCTTTTTTTCGTGCAAGGTTTAGCCCTGTAAAATATTTCGGTAATCGATGGCCAATTTATTCAGATCCAGTTGATTAAAAAATAGCGAATAACACATCCAACAGCTTAATGCCGCTAAATCGCGGAATTGATGTGGCATATAATGTGGTTTTACCAGCAATCCTTCTTCAAACAAATGCGCTAATAAACGTTGATCTTCTAAGCTAGTTTTACCGACGAATAACAAGTCAATTCTATCCACTAAACCCTGTTCCACCGCTAAACGTAGATAATTATAGATTAAAATAAAGCCTTTACTGTAAACCAAATCTTTAGTAAACGGGCCTAAATTCGGTAAACTGCCGCGAAAAATACGCACACTACTTTTATAACTTTCTTCCGGCGTATGCTCTTGTTCTTGAAAAAAATTAAATACTTGCAGAAAATCAGCGCCCTCTTCTGCCATGGCAATGCCAGTGACACGATCGGTTAATTTTTTAATGCGCATCGGCGAGGAAACAAAATGAAATAATTCCATAATAATCGCGAGACCTTCTTGATTCGCAATCGCCGAAGGCGGACCTTTACTCAGAAAAGTACAGATCGGTTGCTGCATACCATTCAATGTCGTACCCATGTGCACCCACCCTTCGTGCACTTCTAGAATACGTAGATCACGCTCACTAAATAAAGCGTCTTTACGTATCTTGATCCATTCGGCACCCGCTGCCGCATCCGCCACAATACCATCGCTAACTTTTACCCAATTTTTCGCTTTACCGGAGTGTTTAAAATACAGTGATAAACGCTGATTCAGAATTTCTGCGGCTTGTTGGCTATCGTAACGTTTTTCATCGAGTTCATTAAGTGTTTTATCTTTAATATTCGCTAATGCTTTTGACACGATCGGTACTAAATCTTTCAAACGCGGCGCATTCACATAAAAAGCATCGTCGGCACTCCCATATAATTCTTGGGATAAAGCACTGAATTCCGGCTTACCGCGCGCGCTTAACAAGCGTAATACATCCTGATATTCACGACACATACGCAACATAATGCTACCAATCGAACTTAATTGACCAACTTCGCGACTAATATCACGTTCTAAGCTCTGAAATTCTTCGCGTTTTTTGTCTATATCAAATGCCAAACTATTTTTTTTATAATAATCGACATCTACTTTAGGTAATTGTTTGCATTTATTTTTAAAAAAATCCGCTTGTATTTCTGGTCCCCATTTAATACTGTCTAAAATCTTTATCGATTCCTGCGCTTGCACGATGCGATCCGATAATTCGCGTAAGCGTGCGCGATAAGCCTTTTCGTAGTTTTTCATGTATCGCTACTCCATTAGCGGGGGTGAGTGTAAAGCCAGGACCGTCTATCCAACATTTAGCTTAAATTAGCTTAATTAGCCTACTTTATTTCGAGTTAAGCTTGAATTATGCGCAAAATTTCACGCTAAGCACAAAACTTAAGTGTTTATTAAATGCCTATTCATCAAAAAAATTGATATTAAATTATATTTATATAAATAATTTAATTTTACCTTAAGCTTATAAAACTACAATCAAGCTGTTCAAAAAGAATACAGGGATTAAACAAGCCCAGGGACTAATCTGCTAAGCATAAATTTTCAGGCACACACCGCGAAAATTTCTAGTGATTTAAAGCTTTTTTTAATTAAATTTTCGCAGGTGAATTATGCCAGCTATACACCCACACCCCACGTTATTAGTAACTGCTGCAGCAGACGATGCGCATACTGATAAATTAATTACTGCTGTAGCAGACAATGCACCTACTAATAAGTTAGACACTAATGGGTTAATTACCACTATAGAGAGCACTGATGCGACTGATGACATTATAGAAAGCAGCACTGAAGCATTAAACATTACTTCCGATGACGCCCCGTCAATGCATGAATCAGAAATAAGTCTTAACCAAACCGCGGTCACTTTGACCACGAGTCCAAGCACCGAAATATTTAGCACTCGTTACAATATAACTAGCGCAGAAATAAACAATTCTACCGACTCTAACCTCACTAACTCGACAGATTTAGAGAGTGGAAATGGTATAAGCCTAACCGACGTTCCGACTTTTGCTAATACAACTGATATTATTGATAGTCTGCGTAACGGCCGTAATATTGATACTTTTCCAGGCGAATTAGCAATTCTTTTACATAATAATCCTGTAGAAAATATTGCAAAATTTAAATTAGATATTAATCGGTTTGCCGATGAGCTCGTTAATCACCAACAGCATTATGGTCTCTCCGAATGCCTATTTGAGCCATTAGAAAAAATTGGGGCCGCTTTTAGAGAAAGCTATGCTCAAAAAGGTCTAAATCCAACCCCTGTTGATCGTTATATTCAATATATTTCAGATCTCAAGAATGTCAGCAGTATCACCACGCTAAATTGTTCTGATATTAATAATTGGAGCCTATCAACTACAACTGAAACTCCTCTTTCCAGTACCGAGTTGACCACTCTAGACGAGTCTGTTAACGAAACCGTCAACCTATCCAACGCATCAACGACAGAAGTTTATTCATCGACCTTTGCATCGACTGCTTCAACTCAGTATGTAGCTGATTCTACCCACACATTAAATTCATCCGCTTCAACTACGACACAAATAACTGAATCAACCGCTGCGTCAACAACTCCAATTAATAGTTTTAACGTAACTCTCGATAGCACAGACACAATCGATAATAACAGCACCATGAATAACGGACAAAAGCCCGTTTCGACAGGATTGTTTAATTCTAAATTGCCATCTTTAGGCTTAATTTCTTTGTTTCAAGGAGCCATAGCAGGTGTGACACATGCCATTACTGGAAATATTTATAATTACTATGAATCAAAAGGCAGCTTAACTGCCTGGCGTAAACCCGCCGCTCAAGCGGGCGTTATATTCGCTAATGCAACGATTGCTACGCTGCCTATATTGTTATCGACCGTTGAAGATGAATCCGAACAATCTAATTCCCTGACTAAGGTACTGCAATCTACCGCTTATTCTTTAAGCAGTAGTTTAATTTTAAACAGTGTGAATTATGCCGCACGTGGGGCTTATACTTATTTTAATACAACGCCGATGAATAAAAACTCCATTGCCAGTAAAGCTTTAGAGGCATTACCACTGCTGGCGAACACAAGTTTACTCATTAATAGCGGATATAACTTAACCGACGCCGCAGTTATTGTAGGTTCTAATACTGTAGCCGCAGGCCTATCCAATGCAGTAACACAAAGTGGCATGAATTATTTTTTTAATAGCAAAAAAAATAACAACGCTGATGCTGAAAAAGGTCTTGAACACAACTACATCAAAATGGTCGACATTGAAAAAAATCCTTTTGATCAAGATGATTTTAACCTCGATAGCAAATTTCAAAAGTCGGCCGAAGCCTATACTTTAGAAAACACATCAAGCTTAGATAAATTTCTTGAAAATCTAGATAAGCAGGAAGATTTTAAGATTGAAAAGACAGATACCAAAGTCTTAGTTGAAGCTGCAGAAAAGGCTTTGCATGAAGCTAGCGAGAAGGTTAACTCCTTACATGGAGCCTTAAAGGCAGCTAAAGACGAATTTTCCAAAAATGCATTTCTAAACACCCTTAATCAAATTAAAGCTGTGCAGAACTTAGCTCGCGATCAAGCTTTTATAACGGCTTTGCAAGAAACTAACCAGCAAATTACTAAAGGATTTGAATATTTTCTAGCTATTAAAATTGAAGAAAAAGAATTGGCTGAAATTGATATAAAAATTAATGCCGCAAAGCAACTTTTGAATAGTATTGCAAACTCAAAAAACTCTGAAAAAAATACTCACGAGGTCCATACTAAGCTGCAAAAACTTCGCCACACAAAAAAAGAAATAAATGATAACAACAAAAATAACCTCTTTCTTTTAAATGAAAGCTTAGCCGCTTCAGAAAAACAATTATTAGAACTTTTGATTAATGAAATCAAAAAAGAACAAGCTCACAAAAAAGATTTGAATGCTTCAGAAAAATCCATATTAAAACTTTTGATTGAGGTAACCCAACGTAAAGAAGAAATTTCCCAAAAAGGTTTAGACACTTTAGAGAAACAAATATTAGGTCTGAAGGATAAAGCGCGTAAAAAAGAACCTTCTAAGGAAGATTTAGAAAACCTAAAAAAACAAATATCAGAACTTTTGATCGAACAAGCCAAGCGTAAAGATATGTCTTTCAAATCAGCTTTGGAAGCTTCAGAAAAACAATTATTAGAACTTTTGATTAATGAAGTCAAGTCTAAAGATGCCCCCAAAAAGCACTTAGAAACTTCAGAAAAACAACTATTAGAATTTTTGAAAAAAATATATGTGCACATAAAAAAAATTAACGATCCTGATCTTCGATCTTCCCAAAATACTAACCCCATTGAGGAACAAGTAACTGAATTAAAAAATGCATATTCAAGTGCATGCGCAGCTAAAACTGCGGCCGAAGATAAATTAAAAGCCGCTGAAATAATAGATAACAAAATGATTAATATTCAAGCCTTCCTCTTGAAGAACTTTCTCGCATTAAGCGAGAAAGATCCAGAAATGGCTAAACGAGTTTTTGCTTATCTTCACGAAAGATTAGTGCCGACTAAGAAAAATTTAGAATTAGACTGCTCGATCATTCCATTCACGACTGAGAATGCAAAATATAAACCACGAGATGATAAAAAATCTATTACTACAGCAGAGCTTAAAAAATTGCTAGGAAGCTTTACTACAGGCTTAGCATTAAATATTAAAGATGTTAAATTCGAATCGAAAATTGTTACGGAAGATAACTTCTCTTTCGAAAGAATAGATATTAATTTTGGAATTAACAAGTTTTTGAGAGTTTATATTCCTGAGAAAATCGAGCAGGATCCTGCTAACGATAAACTTTTAGATGCCATAAAGAGTTTGATGAATAAATTACATCCATCTAATGATAATTATTTTAAATTTTTATTTTTATTACCTAGCCAATCAACGACTAGTGTAGTTGAAATTGTAAGTTATCCAAAGAATCAAGGTAATCATAAGCAAATATCCGTTCATAGTCCCGATAGGTTATTAAAAAATGGACTAAAGAAACTTACTAATTATGCAAAAAAACTTGGTTATACTAGCCTTGAGAAAAAATCTTCACAATCTGAACGTGAACAGTCTAACCCATCTTCGGTTTATTATTTTATAAAGAATTCCGTCAAAGTTTATTTGAAAGATTGCCAAGTATCGAATAATGCGCTTACTCATATTGATAAAACTTTATTAACGAATACTTCTGACCTGCGCCAAGCTATAGCATCTGAAATAGCGAACAATGTACATTTAATAGACGATTATAACACTTGGCGGGCAGAAGACTCCTGTGTGCTAGAAATAAGCACCTGGAACAACGTTAAATTTGATCAGTGGCCAAAATTATTTTCTACTACAGCAATAACATTAACCGATTTGGAAATCGAACACGCTTATTATCGGGTAAAATTCCCTTCCGACTCTATGTTTAAAACCAGTAAAGTGATAGTGCTTGCTAAAAAAGAAAATGATGAACACGTTTTGCTTTCAGTTATCAGAAATTTTTTATTGGTAACTGATAAACCAGATAAACCAGTTAAAAAATCATTAGGTATGGATGGTTTACGAAAATTAATCTTAAATTTTGCAACCGTAACAAAAACCAATCAAGAAACTAAGCTTTATTCAGCTGATCTTCGTGCTAATTTCTTTAGCAAACCAGACTCGACAGCAGCTGCACCTGCTCCACAGAATCATTTAACGCGGGGATATAAGTAAAATTTTCGCCACCAGCGGCTAAAAACAGCTCTCGATAACGTTTAGAAATCTCTTCTAAGGTTTCTAAACAATCGACAGCGAATCCTGGACAGATTATTGTGACATTCTTTATGCCGCGCGCTGGAAGCGCTTGTAATACGGCATCGCAATACGGTTGTAACCACTGCGCTGCGCCAAAACGTGATTGAAATACCACTTGGTATTCATCCTCAGATAACTGTAACTTTTCTGCCACTAATCGCGCGCTAGTAAAACATTGTTGTTGATACGGTTCGCCTAATTCAATATTGCGTTGCGGTAAACCATGAAAAGAAAATAATAAATAATTACTTTTTGCTTGTTCTATTCGAGATTCTTTAATCTGATGAGCAAGCGCCTGTATGTAGAGCGGATGATCGAAATAGCCTGCAATGAAACGCAGATTAGGAATAACGCGCGATCGCTGCAATAATTGACTGATTTTATCCAAACAACTGGCGGTAGTAGCCGCAGAATACTGCGGATATAAGGGTAAAATTGTGATGGATGAAACTCCTGCAGCGAGTAATTGCTTGAGTCCGGCCTGAATACTTGGCTGGCCATAACGCATAGCCAGCACTACTTGGTATTTGTCGTCTAAATTGGCTTGTACTTGTTTGGTTAAGCGCTGTGTATAAACGGCTAAGGGTGAACCCTCTTCCATCCAGATGCTTTGATACAGTTTCGCCGTGCGTCGCGCACGTATTGGCAAAATAACTAATCTAAGCAACGGCTGCCAAAACCAAGCGGGCAACTCCACGACGCGTCTATCACTTAAAAATTCAGCTAAATAATCACGCACGGCGCGCGAGCTCGGTGCTTGCGGAGTACCTAAATTAATCAGTAATACACCGGATTTCACGTGCGGATGCCTTTACCACGATTCAGTAAATACAGATTGATAAAAAATAACACCACACAACTTAAAAAAATGATGCTTAAAGCAATAACTACCGGAATATCGCTAATACCGAGTAAGCCATAGCGAAAACTATTCACGATATATAAAATCGGATTAAATAAGGAGATATGCCGCCAAAAACTTGGTAGTAAATCGATGGAATAAAATATTCCACCCAAATAAGTCAACGGTGTGAGCACAAACGTCGGCACAATAGACACATCATCAAAGGTCTTAGCAAACAAGGCATTAGTAAAGCCAGCGAGCGAAAATAAGATCGTGGTCATCGGTACTATCGCTAACAATACAAAAATATTGTAGACATGTAATTGTGTAAAAAATAAGGCAAGAATCGTGACTAATACGCCAACCAATAAGCCACGCGCTACACCTCCGGCAACAAATCCCGCTAATAATAAATAATTCGGCAAAGGCGCAACGATCAGTTCTTCAATACTACGTTGAAAACGCATGCCAAAAAAAGAAGTAACGACATTGGTATACGCAGCAGTAATTACCGACATCATAATTAAGCCAGGTGCAATATATTGCATATAGCTATAACCTTCTATATTACCTAAGCGTTGACCGATCAAATTACCGAAGATTAAAAAATACAGCGTCATCGTCACCAAAGGTGGCAATAAAGTTTGCACCCAAATACGCAAAAAACGTTTAATTTCTTTGCGCAACAGACTAATAAACGCGATCCAGTAGACTTTTGCTTGCATAGAGTTAATCTTTTTTTATCTCAGTTATAAAAATTAGGTAACTTTCACAGATCCTTTACATTCGTGTATTCCGTCATGGCGAGCGAATAAAATGAGCGTGGCCATCCATGGATTGCCGCGCACCTACGGTGCTCGCAATGAAGATTAATATTTTACGCGCTGGCAATGGCGGAAACATGAAAATCATTTATTTTTGTTCGCAGCAATCAAATTAAGAAATAATTCTTCTAAACGATTGGCTTTATTACGCAAACTCGTCACCTCTATATGATGCCCTTCTAAAAACCCAAATAAATTATTCAACGATTGTTCTTTAGCGACATCGACTTCTAAGGTCACATCATCTAGTAAACGCATCGCAAATGGCGATTGTGGTACTTCCACCAGCGGTTTTTTTAAATCAAACACAAAGGTTTCCATATTTAAGGTCGCTAATAAATGTTTCATACTAGTATTTTCTATAATGCTGCCTTTATCAATAATAGCGATGTTTTTACACAGATATTCGGCTTCTTCCAAATAATGTGTAGTTAAAATGATGGTAATACCTTGTTGATTAATGCTGCGTAGAAACTCCCACATTGAACGCCGTATTTCAATATCGACACCGGCAGTCGGTTCATCTAGGATCAGCAATTTCGGTTGATGTACTAAGGCGCGTGCTATCATCAAACGGCGTTTCATACCACCCGATAATTGCATAGAAATGTGATTACGCTTATCCCATAAATCCAGCTTTTTTAAATAGATTTCTGCGCGCTGTTTAGCCAAACGTCTCGGTACACCATAATAACCGGCTTGATAAACGATAACGTCGATAACCCTTTCAAAGATACTAAAATTAAGTTCTTGTGGAACGATACCAATACAGGATTTAGCGGCTTCTAATTCGCTATCGATACTATGTCCAAAGACTTTCACCGTTCCAGCGGTCTTATTGATCAAAGAAGCGACTATGCCGATGGTCGTGGATTTTCCGGCGCCATTCGGACCTAACAAAGCAAAAAAATCACCCTCCTCCACATTGAGATCAATATTCTTAAGCGCAATAACGCCGTTCTTATAGATTTTACTGAGACCTTGGATGCTCAATGCTTGCATAACTTTAATAGCGCTTTAAAATGAATAAAATTCTAGCTGATAAACTATGACTTCTGACAAGAAGCCGTTTCTTAAGCTCAAACCATGAGTATAACATGACAATGACCCTACCATTCCCTACTGACCCATTAGGCAAGCTGTTGTTACCCGGCCCAGCCGGTCAGCTTGAAATCATGACCAGCTCACCCGAAACACGCCGCAACCCATCTACCATTGCGGTTATTTGCCATCCGCACCCTTTGTTTGGTGGAACCATGCACAATAAGGTTATCTACACCTTAGCGCGATGTTTCAACAGCATGGGGCTTGCTACAGTACGTTTTAATTTCCGTAGCGTTGGTCTCAGCCAGGGCGAATATGCCAAGGGCATCGGGGAAACCGATGATCTTTTGGCAGTACTAACCTGGTTAAAAGCATGCTGTCCTGAGTCAAGCATTTGGCTGGCAGGTTTTTCATTCGGTGCTTATGTAGCCGCTCGTGCTGCAAAAGTTTGGCCAGCAAAACAATTGATTTGTGTTGCACCTCCTATAGAAAATTTTCCCTTTAAAGAACTTCCGCCCTTTCCTTGTCCTTGGATATTGGTACAAGGTGATGCAGATGAAGTGGTATCACCTACAGCGGTATTTACTTGGGTAAATTCCTTAGAACATCCGCCAGAAGTCATTAAAATTCATGGGGCGACACATTTTTTTCACGGCCATCTGATAGAACTACGTGATCGGTTAACCACAACACTCAACAAAGCTTTTTAAACCATGATTCCATTAGCCGCTTATCAACAACAACTACTCAATCAATCCTTGCGTAACGATGCGCAACAAGCTTTAGCCATGCAGCAATTTCAAGCGGTGTATGATGAATTAATCGCACCCCAAAAATGGCTAGCTGCTAAAAAAAATCGTAAAGGGTTGTATGTATGGGGCGCTGTCGGTCGTGGCAAAACCTATTTAATGGATTTGTTTTACAATCATCTACCGGTTGCTAAATCACGTTATCACTTTCATCAATTTATGCATCACATCCATGCTGAGCTCGCTCAGTTGCAGGGAATATCGAATCCATTAAAGCATATTGCGAAACGTCTGCGTAAAGAAGTCGAGGTGATATGTTTAGACGAGTTTTTAGTGCACGAAATCGGCGATGCGATGTTGTTAGCACAATTATTAAAAGCATTATTTGCCGAAGATATTGTATTAGTCACTACTGCCAATACTCCCCCAGACGATTTATATGCTAATGGTTTGCAACGCGGACTGTTCTTACCGGCAATTACTTTAATCAAGCAACATCTACAAATTTTTCATTTAGACAGCGCGATTGATTATCGACGCGCGCATTTAATCAGCAAAGAAAATGAACTCGTTTGCGTCATGAATCCCGCACAAGTGCAAGCTGTATTCGATAAATTAAGCAAAAATACAACGGTTAGTTATCAAGCGCTTAAGATTAACGATCGTTTGATCACGCATTTAGGCTGTACTCAACAGTTAGTTTGGTTTGACTTTAGTTCAATTTGTGCGATACCGCGCAGCCAATTAGATTATTTGGTCATCGCACAACAGTTTTCGACTATTTTAATCAGCGACGTCAAACCCATCGGCGAATATGAAGATAATCTAGCGCGGCTGTTCATTCACTTAATTGATATCCTTTATGATGCGAACACACGACTGATCCTCACGTCAACGCTACCTATCGAGGATATTTATCCTAAAGGTCGACTCAGCGTTGAGTTTGAGCGTACAAAAAGTCGCTTAGCCGCTTTTAAAGAAAAATGGCAGAACACACACTAACGTTTTTGATGATTTAAAAATCTGTCATGGTGAGCGAATGTTCATTCGTCTGGCCATGCATGGATTGCCGCGCACCTACGGTGCTCGCAATGACGATTAATAGGTTACGTGCTCGCAATAACGAGTAATACCGGTCCTTGCAATGACGAGTAATACCTAGAGACAAAAATTCAAGTGCGAAGAGTAATGAAAAAAAGGCGCTAAACGCGCCTTTTTTATTGAGTCAATTAAACAGCTGCTTTCAATTTTTTCAATGGTTTTATTTTCACCACTTTTCGTGCAGGTTTTGCTTTGAAAGTAGTCGGCTCACCGGTAAATGGATTAATACCTTTACGCGCTTTAGTCGCTGGTTTTTTTACAACCGTAATTTTATACATGCCTGGATGCGCAAAAGCACAGCCGGCTTTTACATGCGCATGCATAATCATCTGTAAGGTTTCTAAAACCTCAGCAACTTTTTTCTTAGGTAATTCAGTGCTTTCTACTAAACATTGGAGCAATTCAGTTTTAGTAAAAGACTTTTTCACAGCAGCTAGTTTTTTACTAGGCGATGTTACTTTAGTTTTTTTACGCGCTTTAGCTGCCGGAGACTTTTTTTTAGCTAACTTTTTAGCCATGGTTCATATTCCTCTAAATTATATAAGGAGTAAACAGAAGGTTAGGATTCTATAAAATAGCATATTTCTAGTTTTTTGCTAGAGGTCGTTATAAATATTTTATGTTTATTTTTTATTTGCATACTCACAACAATTGGATTTTTTGACCAGGCGCCGCGAGAATGGAGCAACCGGAGTGTATTTAAGATACATAAGGATGCAAATCGAGCGGCAACACAGTCCATGTCAACTGCGAAGAGTATAAGGAACATTTTCAAACATGTTGAAGTATTTGCACCACTATCTCGATAAAAATTAATAAAATGATCACGAATTCTAAGATACTGGAATAGCGATGTTGTAGCTGACTATTTAACATTTCTAAAATTTCATGCGCTACATCCAGCTTATGGTTCAAAGCTGCTACTCTTTTTGGAATATCTAAAAATTTTTCAGTCATCTCATAATAGGATTCGAGATTCGAATAGCGCCAAAAATATTCAGGAACATCTAAATATTCGCTGCTGAGATTGACCGAACTGCGCGTCAAAAAAATTTCACCAATACGTTTAGAAATTTCCGAGCGCGATAGCGAAATTTTCCCAAAACGTGCTAATTCTTTAGGAAAATGGCTATTTGCAAGCACAGTTTTATTGACCGATTCCTCATACGATTCTAGTTTTATTGATTGTGCTAAACCATAAGAGATCGCGAGTTTAATTTGTACATTATCCGATTCGTCGCTTTCTAAAGTAATCACATCCACGTTAAAGCGTTGGTGTGGAAAAAGCCGAGTTTCTTTGTCCAGATAATAAATGAAGCGATCCATTTCAATTTTTTCTAAAGGATCAATAGAAAAAGGCTTAATATCCTCAATTATTTTTTTCTCTTGTTTTTTACTGAGATTCCAGGTTACAAAACAGCCATGATTAAAGAAAAAGATATCGATAGGCTTATCAAGCTTCGTGACATACAGCACATTCCGAAACAACTTAGCTGTATAACGCTTCGTGCGAAAAAATTCCGCGAGTAGACTTAATTTATAATTAGCTGCTGTACAAAAAGAAACACAACGCATAAAAATTCACTGTCATATTAAAAGTAGGTTTGGGTTTAATGCCAAAGCGATCAAGTCGATTTTTTGTTTTTCTGATGAGCATGTGATGTAACATGCTTTAGTGATGTATCAGGATATCCGACGACTTGTGGTATTCCATTTTCTCGAAAACTAATGCGCTCAACCGATTGCCACTGAATTTTAGCAGCTTTTGTAGTATTTGCTTGAATAAGCCTTTCCATTGCTAAACGATTAAATAATGACTGTTTTTGCAATGGTACGTGCGCTTCTAAAAAAAGTCTATGCTTTTCCCAGCCGAATTTATAAGGTAAATCAATAATCGTGACTTTTTCTTTTCGTGCCACTTCTGCAAACAAGCTTTCTATATCTTCTGGAAACAACCGAATACATCCGGCACTACTACGCCGTCCAACACCTTGTGAATCATTGGTGCCATGAATTAAGTAAGTAGCCTGCTTAAGCCGCATGGCATAACCACCTAAAGGATTATCCGGACCCGGCGGAACTTTTACCGGTAAGTGTACACCCTCTTTAGCGCGATCTTTGCGGATAGATTCCGGCACTGTCCAGATAGGATTACGCATTTTTTCAGCAATCCAGGAAGGCCCTAAAGGCGTATCCCATCCTTCTCGACCTATTCCTACTGGATAAGTAATCACCACATGGCGATGCGGCGGATAGTAATAAATGCGTAATTCAGCTAAGTTAATGACTAAACCATGCCGCTTGGGTGGTAAAATAAAACGGCTGGGAATAACGATAATGCTTCCGGTTTGCGGGTGATCCGGATTGATCATCGGATTGGCTTCTACCAATTCAAAATAGCCCATATCATAGCGCCGACCAATTTTATTGAACGTATCACCGGGTAAAGCTTGCGTCCATTGCACATGACCGACAACATCATCGCCATGCGCGGGTAACACAAACGTTAATGCAGTAGCGGGCGTAACAACACTCCAATAGAAAAAAAAAGCTATTGTCAAACGCATTGCTCGTTTTTTAAAACTTTCAATCATTGCAATAGAAGATGATAGTGTTGACATAATTATCAATAAAAAAGCAGCTTTTCTTAGAATTGGGTATTGTACATCGAATCAGTGATTACGCAACCGCACTCACCTATTAACAATAGACTAACTCTCCAAGCAATAGTTTACTCGTCGTTGCGAGCGCGTAGCGCGCGGCAATCCATGAAACCCTAGCCTGGTGGCCACGTTCATTACATTCGCTCGCCATGACGGTAATTTTTTACTTGTTTCCACTACACGCTTATAATTCTATGACTAAACAGCTATATCAGTAGTTTAGCGTAAGTCAGGGGATTTTATCCTATACTACAGCTATTTACTTTTACTAGGGCTGCAACTATGCTCGCGATTAGCAAACAGCGTCGACGATTTTCATTACAAAAAATATCGCAATTTTTTCGAGTCGATAAGCCCCTATTAATAGGTTTACTCAGTCTAGTCTGTATCGGTTTGATTATACTTTATAGCGCAAGCAATCAAAGCTTAGTCATCATCAGCAAACAAGCGTTGCGGATGTTGATTGCTTTTTCTGTCATGTTGATGCTTGCGCAAATTTCACCTGCTACTTATCGTGCCTGGGCGCCTTGGATATTTATTTTTAGTTTTACGTTGTTGCTGGCGGTATTAATTTTAGGCGTTGTCGGCAAAGGTGCGCAGCGCTGGTTGAATCTGGGACTATTAAAATTCCAACCTTCTGAGCTAATGAAATTGTCCGTGCCGATGATGTTAGCCTGGTATTTACATGATAAATCCCTACCTCCTTCCTTGTTCAATTTATTCGTCATATTAATCATAGTTGCGGTACCAACTTTATTAGTGATTAAACAACCGGATTTAGGCACTGCGTTATTGATTGTTGCTTCAGGTTTTAGTGTTATTTTATTAGCCGGCATAAGTGGCCGATGGTTATTACTCGGTGGTTTATTAATGCTCGTCATCGCGCCGCTAGGTTGGCATTTTATGCATGATTACCAAAAATTGCGCGTACTGACCTTCTTAAATCCAGAAAGAGATCCACTTGGCGCTGGTTACCATATCATTCAATCCAAAATTGCTATTGGTGCGGGTGGACTTTTTGGTAAAGGTTGGTTACATGGCACGCAATCGCATTTACAATTTCTACCGGAACATACCACGGATTTTATTTTTGCGGTTTGCGGTGAAGAGTTTGGCTTACTAGGTGGTATGGTGTTATTAAGTCTTTATCTGTGGATCGCGGCACGCGGACTTTATATCAGCATGAAGGCGCAGGACACTTTTTCACGTTTACTCGGCGGAGGATTAAGTTTAAGTTTTTTTATCGCCGCCTTTGTTAACATCGGTATGGTGAGCGGATTATTGCCCGTAGTAGGTATACCCTTACCTTTGATCAGTTATGGTGGAACCTCATTAATTACTTTAATCGCCGGTTTTGGTATCCTAATGTCTATCCAAATGCATAGAAAATTAGTCGGTAACTAAGGAAAGCAACATGATGGAAAACAAAAACTTGCGTAGTAGCTTAAGCGCATTGCTGTTATTGATTACACTCTGTCTGACTTCATGTACCGCCTATGCGAATAAACCCGAAGTACGCTCATTTATTGATACGATGGTAGAAAAATATCATTTTGACCGTAAACAACTGCAAATACTTTTCAATACCGTTAAATCGAACCGTTCGATTATTAGTTCGTTTATTACGCCTAAAGAACGTTTAACCTGGTCAGAATATCGGCCGATTTTTGTTACCAGCAAACGAGCCCAGCTCGGCGTAAAGTTTTGGGATGCACACGCTAAAACCTTAGCTGAAGCCGAAAAACGTTATGGTGTTCCTGCCTCAATCATCGTGGCTATTTTAGGCGTCGAAACACGCTATGGTGAGGTCACCGGTAAATATCGCGTCATTGATTCTTTGAGCACCTTAAGTTTCAATCACGCACGGCGCTCGGATTTTTTTAAACATGAACTGGAACAATTTTTGTTACTCAGTCGAGAAAATCCCGCTATAAACCCAAAAACCACAAAAGGTTCTTATGCTGGCGCTATCGGGAAAGTACAATTTATGCCTAGCAATTACCGTCACCTCTCGGTAGACGCAACGCATAAGGGTTATAGCGATCTCATCAATAACTCGGATGACGCTATTCTCAGTATTGCCAATTATTTACATTCGTTTGGCTGGGCTAAATCGGGTCCGGTGGCCGTACCCGCGCGTTTTTCACCCCAAGCATTATTACACTTACCTAAATCTCAAGAGAATTTCACCGTAAAAGATTTTGCAAAGTATCACATTTATCCCAAAAAACAGGTATCTTCGCAACTCAAGAGCTTCCTGATTGTACTACCACTCAAGCACGGCAATGAATACTGGTTAGGATTTAATGACTTCCAAACTATTAAACACTATAATTCCAGCTCACTGTATGCAATGGCGGTTTTTCAATTAAGTGAATTAATCCATCATCTTCACCAACAAGAGCATCAACCTCATGTCAATAAAAAATAATGCTGAGCAAGGAAGCTTATTTTTTGAAGTTATTTATGGATTTACTTTATGTTTACTCACGCTCAGTCTAGGAGCTTGTTCTTCTACTTCCAGCAATAATTATCGTTACCATCTGCGACAAGATAAAGCGCCTTGTTTTAGAGTCAACGCGAATCGGATCCCTAATGCGGTACCGAAAGCAGAACCTTTAAGTAAACATGGCAACCCAAAATCCTACGTGGTTTTCGGGCGTCGTTACTATGTCATGAAAAGCGCAAAAGGATATCATGCTCGAGGAGTCGCCTCCTGGTATGGTATGAAATTTCATGATTTTAAAACCTCGAATGGCGAGATTTATAACGTAGCTGGCATGACTGCAGCACATAAAACACTTCCACTCCCCACTTACTTACAAGTAACCAATTTGCGTAATGGGAAAAAAATTATCGTTAAAGTTAATGACAGAGGCCCTTTTGTTAACAATCGCTTGATCGATCTTTCTTATGCCGCTGCAAAGAAACTGGATATGACCGGGACTGGCACAGCACCGGTTTCGGTGGTCGCTATCACACCTGGCATTACACGTCTCGCTAACAATAATACGTCCATACGCAGAGAAAGCTATAACGGTTCCCAGCAAACTAAAAAGCCTGCTCCGTATATTCAATTAGGACTGTTTAAACAACGTGCTGCTGCACAAAAACTCGCTTTATTAGTTAAACAATGGACTCGATCCCCGGTCAATGTAAAAACAACCTCTATCCATAAAAGATATTATTACCAGGTAGTCATTGGGCCTTTACCCAATAATAAAAGTTCACAACAACTCACACATAAACTACAACTCGCTGGGTTGAGTCATCGTTATAAGGAATTTAAATCCTGACCCTCTATACTTTTGCCATTAAATTTTTGCCTAGGTTCAAAAAATTCAATGGCTGCGAGTATAAAAGCTGATTTTTTATATGTCATTTAAACAAAGCTCTCATTGTTTACGTCTACTGTGTGGAATCATTCTACTCGCAATAATAATCATCCTTAATTTTGTTTATCCGCTGACGCTAGGAAAAACTAATATTCTGTACAGTGATTTTGGAAAATTTTATCATTCTCAGCAAATGTTCATTCAAGGAAAAAATATCTATACGCCGATTTACTTTGTTAAAAGCAAACTGAATTCCTCTACTACAAAACCTACTCAATCAACACACTCCAAAGTCTTTAAATTAGGTAGCAATTTAAATCCCCCTTTTTTTACGCTGATAAGCTTTCCACTGGCCTATCTTAGTTATCCGCATGCATTATTGCTATGGACTTTTCTTTCGCTATTGGCCGGAGCATTAGGAATTTTATTATTACAACAAAAACTGGATCGACAGACTTTTTCAGCATCCTGTGCCGTATTGTTGTTAATTGCCTTACTCAGTTATTTCCCTAGCTTTATAACTTTACAGTTTGGCCAAGTCAGCTTATTGCTGCTGCCCTTACTGGTATTAGCATGGCGTGCTGCACGTGATAAAACAATGATACGCGCTGCGATTTTTTTAGGGATAGCGACAAGCTTAAAACCTTTTATCGGTTTATTTTTATTTTATTTTCTTATGCGCAAAGAATGGCCTGGCCTATGCGCATTTTTTGTAACGCTGCTCAGTTGCGCCTTAATCGCTGCGTTATTTTTAGGCCTAAATAGCTATGCTGACTATTTTCATGCCTGCCAGCAAATAAAATGGGCGGCTTCAAGTTGGAATGTCTCAATTTATGGCTTTTTATTACGCTTATGGGGCGGCGTAGAAAGTAATGTCGCTGTGTTACCCGTTCCTGGACTCATTAGCTATGTTTATCCATTTCTAGCTGGGGTTTTTTTTCTAGCAATTATTCAATTCTTGCGTCCAAGCGCTGATATGCTAGCGGAACAAAAAGTGGATCTTGATTTCTCAGTCATTATCGTTGGCATGTTATTACTATCACCTTTAGGCTGGATATACTATTTCCCGTTGCTGAGTATTCCGATATTAATTCTCTGGCAATTTGCCAGAAAAGGAATTTATCCTATCGCCTTGCCGATAAGTTTAATGGCTTGCATTTTTTTCAGTAACATTCCCATCAGCTTATTTGATAGCGATCAAATCACGGCAACGAATATGCTGCGCGTATTTTTTGGCTCCTCGCTTTATTTTTTAGTCCTGCTTGGCTTAACCAGCTTAATATTTTGGCTGCGTTATCGTTTATCAAAGAATTTTGAATTATACTCTCAACAGAAGCGTGTACATTTTGAAAGAATAGCCCCTTCCCTGTTATTATTAATCGGCATCGTGGTTTTTTTACCCTCTTACCAAGGGATAGGCAAAGCCACTCATGATTGGATACTTCACAGTACGCATTATAGTAAGCAATATTTAAGCCTTACTCATCATCAGGATTAAACTATGTTGATCTACCCTACGATGAACCCGATTGCATTTAGCCTAGGACCACTCAAGGTGCATTGGTATGGCCTTATGTATGCAATTGGATTTATAGGCGCTTGGTTACTGGCTATCTATCGAGCTAAAAAACCGAATAGTGGTTGGAGTATTGACGAAGTGAGTGATCTGCTTTTTTACGCCGCACTCGGCGTTATTTTGGGTGGACGCGTCGGTTATATGTTGTTTTATGATTTAGGCAACTTCCTAAGCCATCCTTGGATTATTTTTCAAGTTTGGCAGGGTGGCATGTCATTTCATGGCGGCCTGTTAGGTGTTTTATTAGCTTTGTATTTATTTAGTCGAAAAACTGGAAAACATTTTTTTGATATTACCGATTTTGCTGCCCCTCTCGTACCGGTTGGACTAGCCGCTGGTCGGATTGGTAATTTTATCAATGGAGAATTATGGGGACGAATCACCGATGTGCCTTGGGCTATGGTGTTTCCACATGCCGGAGGTCTACCCAGACATCCTTCACAACTTTATGAGTTCTTTTTTGAAGGCGTGATACTATTCGTCATACTCTGGATTTACTCGAGTAAAAAAAGACCGCGCATGGCCGTTTCAGCATGGTTTGCCATTTTATATGGCGTTTTTCGTTTTGGACTCGAATTTTTCCGCCAACCGGACGCACAATTAGGCTTCATTGCATGGAATTGGTTAACCATGGGCCAACTACTTTCTATTCCGATGATCCTATTTGGTATATTTTTATTGGTCAAAATACATAAAACGAATTAAGCACGTAAAAATATTGATTGTCATTGCAAGGGAAGGTTCATTCGCGTGGCGCCATCCACAATTTTAGTCCCCTGGATTGCCACGCACCTACGGTGCTCGCAATGACGAGTACTGCCTGGTATGACAGGTAAAACAATCTTTCCATTGACTCCTAGACTTTAGGTTTAAATCTAGCCAAAATGGTAGAAAGCTTCATCAACATGTAAATTCTTCAACTCATGCCCGTAGTTCATTATTACAAAGCTTTTTTTTCTGAAAGCAAAATTCTATTAGTTTTAGCTATTCCGCTCATTATGAGCGGCGTTATTGAAACGTCAGTGGGGTTTTTTTCAAATATATTTCTTGCGCACCTCGGAGCAACCAGTCTCGCCGCCGGAGCTTTAGTAAACTGGGTATTTATGACATTGATGGTGATTATTTGGGGAACACTTTCAGCGATTACTACCTTAGTAGCCCGTTATTACGGCGCAAAAAAAAATGATGAGATATCCTATGTACTTTACGCAGGCCTGCTACTAGCTTGCGTATTAATGTTGCCCGCCATGCTATTATTATGGAATCTTTCACCGATATTTTTATTTTTTGGCCAAGCACCGGCCGCCGTTAAATTGGCGCAATTTTATTTGCATGGACTTACTTGGGCGATTATTCCTGACTTTATTATTACGGTATTATTACAATTCGTGGCAGGTTTAGGCCGAACCAAAACCAATTTAAGCTTTAGTTTGCTGTTTGTTCCGCTGAGTATTTTTTTCAACTATAGCTTAATGTTTGGAAAATTCGGTTTTCCCAATTTAGGAATTGCAGGAATTGGTTGGGGTGCTGCGCTAACCTTTTGGATTATTACCCTAGGATTTAGTTTTTATTTTTGCCTAAATAAAAGTTATCGAATCTATTTTAAATTTCCACGTTGGCAAAAAATAGTGCCGCAATTGCGTGAGATTTTTCAAGTCGGCTTGCCCTTAGGCTTAACCTTTTTCTTCGAAATTGGTTTCTTTCTAGCCATGAGCATACTGATGGGCCGTATTAGTGCGGATACGCTGAGTGCTAATCAGATTGCGTTACAATTTTTTTGGCTATTTTCGATAGTGACCTTTGCACTCGCGCAAGGGATTACCATACGCGTCGGCCATAGCGTGGGACAAAATAATAAAAAAGCGGTCAATGAAGCAACTTATGTGGGTGTTTTTTATTCGAGTATTTTTATGCTATTGGTTGCCATCGTTTATTGGGGATTTCCAGAAAAACTGATTGCTATCGACTTTAATTTGCACGATCCTAATAATGCTAGCATTGTGCGTCTTGCAAAAGAATTTTTAGCCTTAGCCGCTTTAGTGCAACTGTTTGAAGCGCCGCGCTTTGCACTATTTGGTGCGTTACGCGGCTTAAAAGATACTCGATTTACTTTGTTTACTTCCGTGTTAGTTTTTTGGATCATTGCTTTGCCCTTAGGCGCTAGCGCGTTATCCTATGGTTTTGCCGGCTATGGGATTTGGTGGGCAACCATCTTAGCGGAAATCATCGGTATATTTTTATTGATATGGCAATATCGGCGTAAAGTAAAAGAATATCTTTTTGAACCCAGCATTCCGCCAGCTCCATTAAAAACTAGGTTTTAAATTATGTTAGATCAAAATCCACGCCCTATCCTATTACTTATATTAGATGGTTGGGGTTATCGTACAGGAAAAGAACACAACGCCATTGCCATGGCTAATACACCGCATTGGGACCAGCTGATGCAGACCTGTCCACACACACTACTCGATGCATCCGGTTTAGCCGTAGGATTACCCGCCGGTCAAATGGGTAATTCAGAAGTCGGTCATCTCACCATGGGTGCCGGCCGTGTGCTTTATCAAGATTTAAGTCGTATTAATAAAGCTATAGAAACGGGAGAGTTTTTTAACAATCCTTGTTTACTCGGCGCATTTAAAAAAATCCAAGCCAGTCAAAAATCGGTACATATAATAGGACTTTTATCGCCAGGTGGTATCCATAGTCATGAACAACATTGGTATGCCTTACTCGAACTCGCTGCTCAACAAGGAGTTCAACAATGTTATTTACATCCGTTTCTCGATGGTCGAGACACACCGCCGAAAAGTGCAGCAAGTTATCTAGAAAATCTCGAAAAAAAATGTCAACACTTAGGTCTTGGCAAAATTATTAGTCTAATCGGTCGTTATTACGCGATGGACAGAGATAAACGTTGGGAACGTACGCAAGCTGCCTATGATTGTTTAACTTTAGGTGCTGCCCCTTACCATGCCGATAACGCTTTACAAGCTTTGCAATTGGCTTATGATCGAGGTGAAAGCGACGAATTCGTTACGCCCACTACCCTACATGCTGTAAATAAATCACCGGTAAAAATTCAAGATGGCGATCTGGTTATTTTTATGAATTTTCGTGCTGATCGCGCACGTCAATTGAGCCATGCTTTTCTTGATAAGCAGTTTTCAGGTTTTGATCGACACCCACCACCACACTTAGCTGAGTTTATCTCTTTAACGGAATATGCCAGCGACATTCTTAGTCAAATTGCTTTTCCACAACAAAGCTTACGCAATGGTTTAGGTGAATATCTCGCCGAACATCATTTGACACAATTACGCATTGCTGAAACTGAAAAATATGCGCATGTCACGTTCTTTTTTAATGGTGGAAATGAAGTTCCCGCGGAAAATGAAACGCGCGTTTTAATTCCTTCAAAGAAAGTCAGTACCTATGATCTGACTCCCAATATGAGTGCTATCGAAATTACGCAACATTTGCTAGAAGACATTAAAGAAAAAAAATACGATGTTATCATTTGTAACTTTGCTAACCCTGATATGCTCGGTCACACGGGAAATTTATCCGCAACTTTACTCGGCATTAGCTGTATTGATGACTGTATTGGAAAAATCAGCGCTTGCTTGCAAGAGTTTGGTGGTGAAGCCATTATTACTGCCGATCATGGTAACGCTGAATGTATGTTTGATGAAAAAACCCAACAAGCGCATACCGCACATACCAATGAACCCGTCCCATTTATCTATATCGGCCGCCCTGCCAAAATAAATACCATCGAACACCCCAGCTTAGCTGATATTGCCCCTACTCTTTTAAGCTTACTGAATTTACCTAAACCCAAAGAAATGACTGGTCAAAACTTACTCACGCTCGAATAACTTTCACGCCTAGGTATATTGGTCAATAATTTAGCATTTTTCTGTGCGCTACCTCGCAAATTAATCAAAGTCAATTACACTATAAAGAGTAGTTTCGCGAATATAATTAAAATAGTAGAAAAAAATAGTATAAGAAAAACATCGTCATGGCGAGCGAATGTAATGAGCGTGGCCATCCATAATGTCGGTTTCCTAGATTGCTTCGCGCTCGCAATAACGAGGGTTGGTACGCAGCAATGACGACGTACGTCATTATCCTCATGACGCGAATCATAGCTTTTTGTGCAAACAAATACTAAATAAAAGGATAAGCTTATATGAAACTAAAAATGTTATTTTTTTTCTTCCTTACCTGTTCTTTATTAGGGTTTAGTACCACACCTTTTTCTGGCCAAGCTAAAGTGACCCCTTCCCCAGAAGATAAACTTTCTCAAGATGTATTACGTTTCAATCGCGAGCTAGACATTATCAAAAATGAGTATGTCAAAAAAACTTCCGAACATGAACTGCTACAAAATGCCATGCAAGGCATGGCGAGTGGACTCGATCCACATTCAAGTTTTTTAGATGCCGACGATTTAAAAGATTTACAAACCGCCACTACCGGAGAATTCAGTGGTTTAGGACTTGAAGTGGGTATGGAAGAAGGCTTGTTACGTGTCGTAACACCCATCGATGATGGACCCGCACAAAAAGCCGGGATAAAACCAGGAGATTTGATCATACGCATCAATAATGCGTCTATTCAAGGACTGAATTTACGCGAAGCAGTAAGAAAAATGCGTGGCGAAAAAGGTAGCTCCATACAATTGACCGTCCTACGACAAGGCCTACATAAACCACTGTTGGTTAATTTAAAACGTGGCATTATCCGCATCCAAAGTGTTAAAGGACGCTTATTAGAACCAGACTATGCTTATATTCGCATTAATAGCTTTCAAGCTAGCACGCGTCATGACTTAGATCAGATGATCGCAAAACTACAACACCAACAAAAAACACCGATAAAAGGTTTAGTACTGGATTTGAGAAATAATCCTGGTGGGTTATTAACCTCTGCTGCAGAGGTCACTAATGCTTTTCTAGATACTAAGAAAATGTTATTCAACCAAGTGCTCGTCACCACACAAGGTCAATCCTCCGAAGCCAATATGAAAATTACTGCCAAAGCGAATGATCAAGTCTATGCCGGTACATTGATCGTTTTGATCAATCAGGGTAGCGCTTCTGGGGCTGAGATCGTTGCCGGAGCATTACAAGATAATAAACGCGCCATCATTTTAGGAACCAAAAGCTTTGGTAAAGGATCGGTGCAAACCGTTATTCCGTTGGATGAGACAACTGCACTTAAATTAACCACTGCTTTATATTACACACCTTCGGGTCGATCGATCCAAGCTTCAGGTATTTCTCCTGATATCACCTTAGATGAATTAAAGATAAATTCTTTAAGTGAAAATCCGGCTGAACCTATTTATCTGCATGAATCAGAATTAAAAGGACATTTAAAAAATGGTAATGTGACAGAAAAAACTATGTTTTCTCCTGCAACTAGCAATAACAATGATTTAGTAAAAGATGATTATCAATTATTTGAAGCGTTAAATCTTTTAAAAAGCATGGTGGTTTTACAAAAAAGCGACCAGGTAACTTAAAAAATTTACTGTAAACTATTTAGCTATTTATCAGCTATAAAAGCACTCTTACGCAACATACTTATCCGCTATCCTTTCGGGTGCAAATGGCCGCTATTCTCGTAGCTATTAGTGCGTGATCGGAATTCATAACTTTCTTGAAAAAAAACATTTACATTAAGTTTAGGTGAAAAAGACACCGTTTTCTTTACACGCTCAGAGTCCCCAAGCGTATTATTCGCTAGTGGGGCATCTGCGCAATCACAAACATCATGGCCGACGTTCAATGAGTATTTATTAATTAAATCATCTTTTAAATTATTCAAGTTATTCTTTAAAGCAAGTAATTCATGTTTAAAATCATCATGTACACACGTTATTTCAAACGGATAGGTCCGTATATTAATTAGAAAGGTCGATATAACGAGACTGGCAGCAAAAATTAAAAGCAATGGAGCAAAAATAATTGGCAAATAAACACAACCCACACCAGCAAATAACAATAAGGAAAAAAATATAACGCTTAAAATCAAATATTTTTTATTATATTGCTTGGCAAAAAAACTAAAGGAATCTCGAAAAACCCGTTTTATCTTTTGGTTATCTTCTAAACTCAGTTTTTTATTTCTGCGCAAAATATAGATATGGCGCAAAGGTACCATGATAAGCGAAGAATTAAGCATGACAGGAAAATATTTTGGGTCAATTCTACATCCCGAAAATTTATTGGCCATCGTCATTAAGTCTCTGATCTCAGGCTCCGCTGGCATATTATTTCCTCCCGAAATTACAACGTCTTAATCCTCAATATTTAATTATTATGCATCAAATATAAGCAATATTGAGGATAGTCCTTTCAGTACACGATCGATAAAATCTATCTGATTTTTTGACTGTTGTCTATCTATTTAAAAGTTCTCTCTAAACTCTAAATTAGATACCTAAAGATGTTCCCTCACTTGAATTATTTATTATCGCATCTTGCTCAGAGGAATTTATTTCTCTAATAGTAGAAGAACGAAAAAATTGACTCTTTAAAACACGATGTGTTACTTGGTTTGCTAGCTTGGCTTGGATCGCGAAAGAGCAAAAATTAAGTAAGCGGGTTACTTTTTCTTCAGCACTGTCTTCAGAGAAGAAAAAATTAAACATTGCGTACATGAATAGCATTGAACTTATAGCTTGTATGCCTTTTTGTGCCGATTTATGCCAAAATCCATCGCTATTCGCTAAGCCTATGGATAAGCCTTGAAAAATTGACATACAAAGTAAATTGAATCCATTGCTCGGTAACGAAATTTGAGTTTCTTCTCCGCTCCAAATATCTAAATTTTGGCTTAAGGTAAATTGGCTGTATTGCATTAATAGATCCAAAGCAACCTTTAGCATTATGATGGATCCGATACTACTCTCTTTAGAGTGACTATATACTTCTACAGCCCCACTAATAATACCCGTTGGTACTCCGGATAATCCGCCATAAAAAATCTGATTCGCTCGGTTAAAAAAGCTAGGTACTTTGATGACACGAGTACTTAATTCGGTTTTTTTCAGTATAGTTTTATCCAATTTAGAATTTGGAATTTTTGATAAAGATTGACCGAATTTTCGTGCAGAAATTTTTAACTGTTCTAAAAGATCTGCGTTTCGAGTTTGATCATTAATCATTTCCCCTATTTCTTTTATAGAATTTTTAATGACTTGAAAAATACCTTTACTATGTAGCGTTGAGCCTGAACTGAAAATTTTTGCTTCAAAATTGAATTGCAATGGCAAAGAACGTTTATTCCTCGAAATATCGTTGCTTGAAATTTCCTGCCGCATAGTATTATTCATTAATGTCGTAGCGAACGTCGGCATAGTTTGATTTTGAGTATTATTTAATCCTAACAAACTATATCGATCCCATATTTTTTTATATAAGCTCAAGCTTTGATTAAAATCCGCTGCTAATTGAAGTTTGGCTAATTCTTCGCCCACTATTAATTTTTGATCCAGAAATTTAATTCTTAAAGTTTCAAACTGCTTTAATTGAGGTATTTGATTAAATTTTTCTAATAACAGCGTAAAAGGAGCGATTATTTTGGAAAAAGTATTTAATAGATTAGTAAGTAATAAATTTTCTCCATCTCGATAATAACGAAGTCCTGACAAGTTTCGATGAATATTAAGTGTGGTATTAAGCTCAATATCTCTGGGACTAACCGTAATTAATTGATATTTATTCGCAAATTCTAAATTAATAGGTTCTAAGTAAAGCTTATTTGAAGGACCCATGATGCGCTGTGGTGCCACATTTAAAATAACATGTAAAGTTTTATACCAATTATTTTCAATACTATCTTTCAGGCGTATCGTCATGATCTCTCTAATTCGTGGTCCTGGTATATCTAAAGCCACTAATAAAAGTAAATCTTTTCCTGCGTGGTTGACTGCATTCGGCGGAACAAACAGCAATTTACAATTTTTTCCAAATTGTGTTTTTACAAAATTTGTTATTGCACGTAAATCTAAAGTATCCATCTGTGTATAATTTATATCACCAATGCGGTGTATAATTACTTCAGACAACGGTAGTTGCAATGAAGACTCGGAACTTGGCGTAACGACATAAAGCTTGGAATTTCCGGTACTCACTAAATGCGTTTTTTCCGCCTTAGGATCATTCGACATGATTTGAGCGCGATCATCACCGATAACCACTAATTTGTTTTCTAAGCTATTTTCGATAAAACAGGTAATTTTCAAACGCTGCGCAACTGGCGTATAGGTTTTAATTATTTCCTCTACACTCTGCTCTTCGGTATTATAAAAAAGATAGAGCTGGTTTTGAACATCCATCTTAAATTCAATACCGTTGGTTAAATAGAAAATGCTATTAGTACTGGTAACCCCTCTAGCATTCAATATGTCATTAGCATATGGGGGAGCTTCGACTTGTTGTAAAAGATAAGCCATAACACCACGCACTTGTTGCGTGTCATTGAATGTAAAATTAAAGCTCTCGGCATCGATGCTTTGTGGATAAGCACGCAGTATTTCTTGAAACGCAGTTTGATCGAGCGAAACAGGCAACGTCGAATTAGATAAATCAGATCCTGTTGATTGATAAGCTACATTAACTAAAGATTCATTCGAGCTTTTATAAAAAGTGATATGCTCGATATTTCTCGCAGTCTGTATTAGCGAATAAGGGAAAAAATTAAATTGAATATCCTGTACCGTAGTTTTTGCACGCTCAGAATTTAAACCTTCAATCGAGGATAATTCTGATAGATTACTATCAATAATAAAATTATGTCGGCCGCCTTTATCCATTAAGAAAACCGTCATATTGCCTTGTTTAGGTGAAATAGCATAGGTAAAATTCCCGGTCTTTGCTTCATTAGTTATTACTGTGTTGGCCGTTAATCCTAGTTTAAGATTAAAATCGCAACTGAGCGGTGGTATTAAAATTCGATCCGGATTTTCCGGTGTTCCACCTTGCGTATCAACCACTTCAGTACCACAACCGACGTTTACATTATCACATTTATTTGCTCTACCTTTAAATTGCTCAATAGATTGGATATAAAGTCTATTCGGGCCATAAACGAAATATTCTTTATGAAAATCAGCTTCTATGCATTCTACCGATGGATAAAAATTGGATGCATCTAAACTATCTGAGCCTGCAAAGCCACGTAATTCACCGGTGGCATTCCCATTCAAAAGAAAAATATCTGGCATATTGCTACCAACAAACTGTTTGCGGCCTTCACCCACGTAAAATACATTGGTCTCATTTGGAAAACCAAAAATAGAATGATGTCCATTTTCAAAAGCAAAATAGTTAATTCCGCTCTTGCGATTTGCATGTTCAAGACCTATAGCACCTTCACATTGGTAAGCGCCAGCTGCGGGCACGGGCTTGCTATTTCCGGTGGGTAAGCAAGTAAATTCGCTGTCGTCCGGTTTAATAGGTACATCATTTCTTAATTTAATGTTGTGCTTCTTTTCTAAAAGATTAATTCGACTAGTGTTTACATTAGGAAACGTTTCATCACAGACTTCACGGTATTTAGGAGAACCACAAATTTGTCCAAAATCTGAAACCTGCATGCACTGATCTTCTTGATAGACTTCTACATCATGGCAGTTTCTAACCACTTCTTGGATATCGGGGAAAAAATAACGTCTAATTTCAGTATGATTCTTTAAGATTTCAAATTTTTGCTGCAATACATGTTTATATTGCTCAACCAAATCAGCCTTCTCTATGAGATCTTTTGAGAAAGGGATGCCAATAAAAGCATACACACCCTCTCTAAGTTTCTGCCAATTGTTTAAATGGAGTATCTCATCTAAACGACCAACGGATCGTACCGCATGATAGATTTGTACACCTAACAGTGTAAAAGCGCCGATTAACTCCCCTGCGGGTCCAGTAAAATCAGAAACTCCGGCAATCACTTCGCTGAGTTCAAGCACCTCGATACCGGCTTGTCCCAGCTCCATACCTAAAGTCAGGCTATCACCAATAATATTGGCCAGGGCTTCTTTATCACCGCCCTTTAAAGCTTTAATTTGCTCGTACAAATCCCAACCTATAAATAAAGAGGTTCCACGTCTAACAAAAGCCTTACTAGTCCCGAGCAAAAACTTACCTAAATATTTTTGTCCTTTATTAATTAAACCTAATGCATGAATTTGTAACAGTGTCGAAGCAACTTCTGTGCCATATCCCAATCCTAACAAACCAAAATTAATTGCCACAGTTTCTGCATCACCACGCAACAAAGCAACCAAGGTATCCTTAGCAATTAAGCCGTGCATTAGGCTGGCAGAAACACTGCTAACCAAGTTTAATTTTGGTCTTATTTGTTCAATGTAGATGAGTCGACGTAACGTTTGTGCATCTTTACCAGAAATTATTTTAGCTTTTGCTGCCACTTCTAATAGCAATTGTGATTTTTTTGCTACATCCATACCATGGATATATTTTATAAATGCAGTACTATCGATATGCATTTCATCAAATTTATTTTTATTATCCGCAATATTAAATTCATCAATATCGGATTGTGAATATAAACAAGCTTCACCTGTAGAACGTTTTTTTCTATTTCCTGAACCTGAAAAACACGGTTTTTTGGCCGAAAAATTTTCATCATCATCATGATCACCGAGATTTTTTCTTTTATTATCCGTTATCTTCGGAGCTAGATTAAGCTTTTGAATTTCTTGCATATCCATATTGGTAATAAAGTCAGCAAAACTTTTAAGATTTTCCTGGTTCAAATACTCTGCCAATTCAAGATTTTGTGTAGCAGGGATTTGTGGTGGAGGCAATGCTGGATCCTGAGAGAATAAAGATAAATCGAAGTCGAACATTGACTCTTGTGATGTTACTCCTGGACTAAGCATATCCATTAAACCAAGATTTTCTGCTGAATTTACCATCGAATCTTGCGTATCATGTGCTATTACGGGTACATTTTGATTAATCATCGGCACTGGGAAATTTTGTAACAATCTATCATTAATAATAGATGGTCGATTTTCTATGTCTCTAAGAACACTGCTCAGTGGATAATAGATCTGATCATGAAACCAAGCTTCGCAACTCGCACTAGATTTAGTGTCACTTTTTAGCAACTGCTTCAGCTGATTAATCTCATCAGGATGAAATATTAATTTTTTTGCTTGCTCATCAACTTTAAATTCAGGTAAAAAAACTTCTATGCTTAAGGGCCTTGCATAGTCTTTATGATTTTGCAGCCTGCGTTTTACCGTACGATAGTTTTGACCGATATCTGGTTTGGTCGGCATTGCATGAACCAATTTTTTAGTCAATCTATCAAAAACGACTGCTTGAGGAGATATTTTATCACCCAGATCCGTAGCCATAATTTGGAATTTATGGGCGGTTGTTGGATTATTTTTTAGGGCATGAAATTGTTTGAGAACAAAATCAATATTATTATCCGATATTTCCTGGTTCTGCATACTTCGGTCTCTACCGCCCGATAACCAAATATGAACAGGATTATTTCCAGGAAATTGCGCTAAAAGTTGGTCTCTAAATATTAATGGACTACTGAATCTATCCACATGATATAAGCACGTAATTTCGGCAAGCGGATCGTGAGCGACAACTACAACGCATTGTTGAATATTGTAAGTACCTATATTTTCATTCCGAGCTATCCCCACTTCCCGCTGTAATATAAGCCGCGCTGATGCATCCGTGGGACCTTGCCCGAGCTGGTAAACTTCACTGTAATGGTAGGATGCTTTAAATTTTAAATCCTCGCGATTAACGCCATATAGTTCAGGGTCGGAAAGTTGATTAAGTTCTTGATATAAGCTCGCTAAGATCAAATGCGCAACTAAGCGTTCTTTTTGAGTGAGGAGACTATTTATTAAGGTATTGATATTTTTTGATTCATAAACTGAAGCTTGTTGGTTTTTAATATAAATCTGTACTAATTCTTGTGCCGTGCTTTCAAGTAACCAATAATCTTTTTGTTGATAAGCAATTTCAATAATTTTCTCTAAAATTCCCGGAATTTTCGTCTCTTGATTAGTATTTTGGTAAGAAAATTTTAATAGCGTAAAGGTATTAACCAGTTCATGAGAATTTGGCGCCGCTTGTTTATACAGTTCAACGGCATGTTCTAAACTAGGTACCACTAATGGATCGGCAAGCTTTTGACTATACTGAGTTAAAACCACATTATAAATCCCGGTAGCTATTTGATATTCTTGAGAATTAACATCAATAATAGGCTGAGTCGTTTGCAGCTCTGGAAAACTAGAGTCTAGCTGTAGTTGTGCTTCTTTCCATAGTCTAGATTCAGTTTGCTTTAATGATTCACTATTTTTTTTCAAATCACTAACAATATCATTAAAAAATTCCTTGGAGGGTAGCTTAATCGTGTTTAACTTTTCAGATAATTGTTTTGCTAAGTTTGTTTCACTATGATAATTGGGATTTTCATTATCTTCTAGGTCATAAAATTCTTCTAAATTTTCTATTAAATCTTCTAGATTTGATTCCACATTATCTTCATCAATGTTTATAGGTATAATAGAGGCCGAAAGTTCCTTAAATTTTCCAATTAAAATTTCGACACTCTCAAAAAGTTTTTGACGAGCATCTAATCGGGTAGCTTCGTTAATTAGCTGGTTATCGAGATTCCTAATTGATCTTGCTAAATGCCTTAAGTCTTCGGACGATAGTAATTTAGGAATTTGTTGAATTAAATCTTCTGCCATCTGCAATGCGGTTTGACCGGCATTATTCACGACAGCTAGGTCTTTGGGTGTAGAAACTGAAATTAAAATATCTAAACATTTTTTTCTACCATTTAGCACCGCTTCATGTATAGCGGTCATCCCTTCGTTGTTTTGGATCGTTGAGATCTTAATATCTTTAAAAGAGAAATCACGTTTTAATAAGAAATCAACGATATAAAAATTGCCATTAATAACCGCTGTGTGTAATGCGGTATTACCTAAATGATCTCGATGTGTAATTTTATCCAGATGAAAATACAATGACTGAGCCAAATCCAGTTCATTGCGCATCATATGATCTTCATTGGATTGTTCCTGTCGCGTTCTGAATTCTGAAAGCATATGTAAAGCGGTTTCTCCATAGGTATTGACGTGGTTAATATCCACTTTATACGAATGAGCGATGGTTTCAGCTATTAATTTTTTATTATACATGATGGCCAATTGTAAAGATGAATCTCCCTTCTCTGTCTGCCACTCCCCACCGCCTCCATTAATTAATTTTTCAGCAATGTTAGCCTCTTTTCTCTCATCAACGGTTTCTGCTTCTATCAAGGCACGCAACGGCGTATTTTTAGCATAATTTCCGCCTAATTTAGGATCAGCACCATAACTAAGCACTAAGTCAAACGTACCTAATAGATTTTTCCTACAAGCTTCCGTCAAAGGCGTTATTCCTGCAGAATCTTGCATGTTAATATTATGTCCAGTATTTTTTAGAAAAGTAATCACGTGATTATTGCCTTTAGCTGCCGCCTCATGCAGTAATATTTTTCCATCGACTTGATTTTGGATGAGTAGCGGATGAAGATCATCCCTATTAAATTCTTTATTAATTTTTTCGTAAAGTTCATTTTTCCATTGATAAAGATTAACCATACGCGCGTCATTTAATCGTATTCGAAGATCATTAGAGTTGATTTTAGTTTCAATAAAATCCGCTAAAAAAGTATAGACTTCATTAAAATACTGCTGATCTACAATTTTATAAGCAGATTTTGAATAAGACACAGCAGAGGATGCAGGTTGAGTTAAAACAGGCATAGTTATTTTATTTTTTATAGTTTATGAAGCGGCGCAATATATAGAAAAAATTTAATATTGAAAAGGATTAAATTTAAAAATATAACTATTGATCTTGTTTATAAATAAATCTTATCTAAACCAGATCATCTTGCATTATTTTTATTTTTCATCTATACTTTTTCGGTGTGATAAGCGCCGATTTGAGCTACAGCTTGCTGGCGCTATATTAAGTTTAGCTAAAGCGTCATGAAAACCACCGCAGCTTTAGCCAGGTGGTTTTTTTTCGCTACTTATTTCTCGTCGTAAGACCAACTAAGAGTGAATTGTCATGGATGATTATTATTGCCATTTCAAAGATTTCATCGCTATCCAGCATGTCTCGCAGGTTCTACTTTTATTCTGTCTATTTTTACCTCCTATAACCTGCCTGTTTTAATGCACTAGAGTCTCATTACTCTAACATTAAAGCAGGCTTTAATATTTTTTATAATTTAAACAAGGATTTTTTTAACTTTTTTAGGGAATTGTTATGTCTATTCGTTCAAATCAATCACATGTACTTGGTTTACCGCGCATCGGTGCCAATCGAGAAATGAAAAAAGCGGTTGAGCACTATTGGCGCAAGGAAATATCTCTTACGGAACTACAACAAATAGGTCAACAAATTGAAGATAAAAATTGGCAGATGCAAGCTGAAGTGGGTCTCGATTTTATTACCGTCGGCGATTTTTCTTGGTACGACCATGTCTTAGATCATTCTGCGCTGTTTGGCGTTATTCCCGAGCGCTTTATAGATAGTTCAAAAGAAAATAAAATCGATCTGAATACGATATTTTGTATGGCGCGCGGTCAAGCTCCTGATGCAAAAGAAACTACCACGTGTGAAATGACAAAATGGTTTAACACCAATTATCATTATATCGTTCCTGAATTTAGCCCCAATCAAAACTTTCAATTAAGCACAAATTATTTATTTGCATCCGTCGATCGAGCGATAAGCAAAGCTTATCGAATAAAACCCGTGTTACTCGGACCCTTAACTTATCTTTGGTTAGGTAAAACTACTTCAGAATTCGATAAGTTAAGCTTATTAGATAATGTAATACCTCTCTATAATCAAATTTTTGCCGAATTTCGTGCTAGAAATATTGAATGGATCCAATTAGATGAACCTATTTTAATATTAGATCTACCTGAAGCTTGGCAACAAGCTTATCTTAAAACATATCAGCAATTAAATTTTGAAACTCTACACTGTTTATTTACAACTTATTTTGGTTCGGTGAGTGATCAGCTAGAGATATTAAAACAATTACCTATTGATGCTTTACATATTGATTGTTGTACCGCTCCTGAGCAATTGGAGCACTTTTTAAAGCATTTTTCTAAAGATAAAATTCTTTCTCTGGGATTGATAAATGGACGTAATATTTGGCGTGCCGATTTAAATGAAATATTGACTAGAGTCCGACCCATCAGAGAAGTTTATGGTGATAAATTATGGATAGGCAGTAGTTGTTCACTACTACACACGCCGGTAGATTTGGATAATGAAACGAAACTGGATCCAGAAATAAAAACTTGGCTTGCTTTTGCCAAACAAAAATTATCAGAAATTTCTTTGTTATCGCATGCTTTAAGCTCGAATGAACCAACTATTACTGATTTATTACATGAAAATCAAATCGCGTTGCAAACACGTAAAACTTCTAAACGCATCCATAATAGCTTGGTACAGAATCGCATTAAATCAGTCACACATGATCTGAGCAGGCGTAATACTGATTATACTTCACGCGCCCAACAACAAAAATTATCCTTACAATTACCTTTGCTACCCACGACGACTATTGGTTCTTTTCCACAAACCTCTGATATTAGAAAAATTCGTCAAGAATATAAATCAGGAAAAATGTCGCATGAAATTTATCAACAAAAAATAAAACAACAAATTGCCGATGTAATCGTTCAACAAGAAGCCTTGGATTTAGATGTCTTAGTCCATGGCGAAGCTGAGCGTAATGACATGGTTGAGTATTTTGGCGAATTGCTCAATGGATTTGCTTTCACTAAAAATGGCTGGGTACAAAGTTATGGATCCCGTTGTGTCAAACCACCGATTATTTATGGAGACGTTAGTCGCCCACAAGCAATGACGGTAGCATGGTCGGCTTTTAGCCAAAGCCTCACTAAACGTCCCGTCAAAGGCATGTTAACTGGACCTGTGACGATATTAGCCTGGTCTTTTGTTCGCGATGATCAATCACACCAAGCAACAGCTTTGCAAATTGCTTTAGCATTACGTGACGAAGTAACCGATCTAGAAAAAGCCGGTATCACTATTATTCAAATTGACGAACCGGCTTTTCGTGAAACCTTGCCTTTACGTCGTAAAGATTGGCAAAATTATTTAGATTGGGCGGTATTTTCGTTTCGCATTGCTGCCTGTGGTGTCAAAGATAGCACGCAGATTCATACACATATGTGCTATTCCGAATTTAATGATGTCATAGCAGCGATTGCGGCGCTTGATGCGGATGTTATCACACTGGAAAGTTCACGTTCAAAAATGGAACTATTACACGCATTTGAAAATTTCTCTTATCCGAACGAAATCGGACCGGGTATTTATGATATCCATTCACCACGCGTCCCCTCACGAACTGAAATGCTCGAGCAACTACGACATGCATTACGTTATATTCCTATTGAACGTCTATGGGTAAATCCTGATTGTGGCTTAAAAACTCGCAATTGGCCTGAAGTAACGGCTGCATTACGTAACATGGTAGGCGCGGCTAAATTACTGCGTGAGAAAACCTCGCTTATTGACCAACCCTTAGCGAGGAAGGAGTCCTCACATGTCATTTTGTCAAAAATTTAGTTTTAGTGTTGAAGTATTTCCTCCAAAAACCAAAAAAGGTTTAGATGATCTAAATCAGGCACGACTAGAACTATGTCAACTTAAACCCAAGTATTTTTCGGTAACGTTTGGTGCTGGCGGTTCCATGCAGCAAAAAAGCTTGGATGTGGTGCGACAATTTGTAGCTCATGGAATCGCCGCAACACCGCATATTTCCTGTGTCAATATGACCAATCAGCGCTTACAAGAGCTGCTTAGTGAATATAAACGTTTAGGCATACAACAATTATTGGTCATTCAAGGTGACTTACCTAGTGATGCTACACAGAGAGAAATTGAATTTAACTATGCGAGTGAATTAATTACTGCTATCCGCAAGATAACCGGCAATTTTTTTCATATCATTGTAGCCGCCTATCCTGAATTTCATCCGCGCGCTATCACCCCAACGAGGGATATTGAAAATTTCAAACGAAAAATTGAAGCCGGCGCTAATAGTGCTATTACGCAATTTTTTTTTAATAGTGATGCTTATTATCGTTTTTTAGAAGCTTGCGATAAATTTTCTATTCGAATTCCGATTATTCCTGGCATTACACCGATTATGAATTATCAAAAATTGATGCGATTTTCTAGCGCATGTGGAGCAGAAATTCCTTTATGGTTACATAAGCATCTTAAAACCTACAGCAATGACCCGATTTCTTTACAAGAAATTGGCATAGAATTTGTCAGTAAGCTTTGCCATAGTTTACTGCAGAATGGCGTCAAGGAATTTCATTTTTATACCTTAAACCGCGCCGAACCCACCTGTCGTATTATCCAGAATCTAATCCATTAGAGGATCAATATCAGCAAATTCATTAAATTTAAGCGATTTCTTTGACGGGTATTTCGGTGATTGCTGCCAATTTGTTAGTTTTTTCAATAGCAATTTGCAATACACCGCGTTTCAAATTCGCACTCATTTTTTGCGGGTTGGCATTGTCTGGTAGAGCAACATGATACGAGAAATAATATTGATTATTTTCATTGTGCTTAGGATTATCCCCATTCGTGTCTCTCGCTTGGACAAATAAGATGCCTTGAGAAACAGAAACTTTAATTTTGCGTGGATCAACGCCTGGCAAATCAAAGGAGATTAGAAACTGTTTGGCATTTTCATGCATCATAAAGCGATTAAAATGCGCTGAACTAGCAAAAAATTGCTTAGTCATTGCTGAATCTAATTGCAAAAAATTATTAAATGCTTGCTGAAAATTGGTCCAATCCATCGGCATTGACTGCACAATTTGAATGTTATCTTTATTTGGGACTGCGGTATTATCTGTAAGTGCATTAGGTTTAGATAAAGCCAAACTTTGGCTAGAGAAGGCTACTAAACTCATAGCAAGCAGAACAGAAACTTTTATTACAGGTTTTAGCATAGCTTTACTCCTATAAACAATTTTTAGTTCATTTTAAAAGATTTTATTCTCCGTTACCAGACTAGCTCAAAAAATAATCAATTATTCTGTTGCTGTTTTTGCATTTGGGTAAGCGCCTATCCCCCTAGTTTAAAATTTAGCCATGCTTGCTGATAGGCAAACTCCATAAATTTTCTTTCCGCAGCCTTTAGCTTAACCATAGGATACTTCCTTAATAACCCATTAAAAACTCACATCAAGACATCTCAACTCTTTACATTTCTTGATTAACATTTAGCTATTTTTTGGAATAATTTCTTTTAATTCGTTGAAAAAATTTACTGTATCATCAGAACGCCCTTTCACTAGCTTAAAAAAGCTACCCTGTGACGTTTTTTCTTCCAATATTTTTTTTATTTGTTGTTCTGCTTCTTCCCAGGTGCAATTAAAATTACCTGATTGTTTTGATTGGAAAGCGTTATTTACCACCCTGACAATAAAGGCAACGGTATTGGGTACTGGCTTATTATTTATATGGGTGCGGCTTCCAAACAAACCCAGCTGCCAATTATTTCTATTGAATGCTTTATTTAAAATAGTTAGAACATTTTCTTTACTTATTTGCTCACGCAGAGAACATACTTTTTGATTTTCTAGCCAAGCGTGCTGGTCATCTTGTTGCTCGTTTAAACTATAATACCGTAAAGATCGGAGTGACGAAGTATAAAAGATAATAGGTAAATCAATAGAAAATTTTTCCATAATTTCTGCATGACGTTCGATGGCTTCGCGTCGAGCTTCGGGTATATCTTGGGCAATGACAATGGCACACATCGCTTCTTTATTTACTTTGGCCAACACTTCATTATGGTGAGATCGATCTCTAACCTCTTTTGCAAATAGGTTCCAATCGGTTTGATTAACATTTGCGATTAACCGCTTATAATCGGTCACTTGATCTTTATTACCTAACCAAGCGTGCTCTACTGTTCCGGAATCTTTGAGTAGCATCGCTTTTATTGCACATTGCTCTTGGTCAAACAATACGCCCACGAGCAAACGCGTGTTAGCAGCATTTTCTCCAAATACAGAAGTTGCCATTTGTGGAGAAAGTAAGGTGGTCGAGGTTTTTTTGGTGTGCGTATAACTGGTTTTTTGTCGTCGCTTTTTTTGATAGGGAACTATCTTATCTTCTAAGTGAACATATTTATAGGTAGATGTATCGATTTTATTACGTAGTTTAGGACGTCGGTCTAAATTTTCTAGTTGTTCAACAAAAAGCTGCCAATCCTTAGGTTTGATAATTTTTATCAGACCCTTAAATTCCTGGATACAAATCAAAGCACGTTGCAGTGCATCATAATCATTACGAATAGTATTAGCCGCTGGAGTATTATCACTAAAAAAATCAGTAAACGCTGCACGGCTACCCGTAAAGAGTAGATCAGCTCTGGAAAGTTGATCCAATACCGATTGCAGCAGAATATTATATGATTGCAGCCTCAGCTGCCGGTAATAATGCCAAGACAGAACTCCATATCTCCATATGGTTTGTGGATCGGGATTCAAGTATACAGTGTTGGAAGTCGAGGGCATTTCAGAATCTGAAACTGCGTACACTGAAGTCGTTGGAATAGCGTCTTGCAAAACCTCCAAAAAAGCTTTGGCTTTTTTAGATAGGTTAATTTTAGCTTGCAAGCCTTTAATAAATGCGGGCCTTAATTCCAGTGCTATATTACCTTTCCCTTCAAAATAAAAATCGATACAGTTTGATAACAGCGGATCATAATGAAAAATTAATTTATCGGTTAATGGCTGATATTCTTTTAAATAACTATAAAAAGCTTTAGAAGATGCCAAATTGGAACTTTTAGATAATAAGAAATAAGGCAAACGTTTTTCTAATTCCGGAAAATCTAATGGTAAAACAATCTCAGATATCTGTTCCTTAGGAAGTTTAGCAATAAATTCAATCAATACCTCCGGTGATTGATACAGAAATAGATTTTTCAAAGCACCTGTTAACCCACGTGCTATTATTTCTAATTTTGATTTGTTTATTCCTACTGAAATAGTATTAAACGGACTAAAAAATATATTCATAACTTTGGACAAATCAAAAGGAGAAAGCCCAAAGTTTTTGGCATAGATAGCCTTTCTGGTTTTTGAACTCAAAGGGGTATTAGGAATATGATCAATTTTTTTCAGCAATTGTTTACAAGCCAATATAGATTTGAACTTTAAGACAGTATTTAATTGATCCGCGGATAATTTGTCTAAAGTTTGTTGGAGCGCCGCTGAGCTTACTTTATTAATTAAAGCCAAAGTCACTTGTAACGGCTGATGTATTAGAACGTGAAGTAGAAAAAATGTAGCGCGGGAATTTTTAATAAAAATTTCATCCCATTCTGCAGAACTTATTTTTTTAATTAAATCTAAACGATCCTGCGCCAATCCTTCTATAAAAACCGTATTCAGTAAACTAACCCAATTCGGTGACTCTTCCTGAATATCTGCTTCGCCAGAAGCTTCATCAACAAAATAAAATGTCTCGGCTAAATATTGTTTAATTAATGCCTCATCCAGCACATATTGCTTACCCATCCAGATACACCTTTCTCCTAGATAAGGCGTTAAAAGGTCATAAGCTATCGCAAAGGCATTTTCACTATTATTTTCATCCACTGAAAATCCACATTTTGCCATTAGCTCATCTAAATTATTTAATGAATCACGTGAGGCGGATCGCTGGATAAGATCGCTATTTTGAGGACACATACCGAAACCTCCTTTAAATTTACTTATTTTTAAAATAACTAAAGCTTAAGAGTGTCTGTACGCATCGATTATATCGAAGAATTCTTAAGGAAAGATTTACTATTAAAAATTCTGTACTAGATTTATCGATAAAATTTGTGGAATTAAGTTTAAATAGTAACCGTTACCAGAGCAGCTCAAAAAATAAACAATTACTCTATTTTGTTTTGCTTCTACCCAGGTATAATTAGGCTGTAATGAAACGTACTAGGAGTAGTATGCAGAGAAACAATATGCTTTGGACCCTCATTGCTGGGCTATTGGGCTTCCTAATAGGACTAAGCATGATGCTGGTTATTTATCCTTTCATTTTTTCTCCTCCCGTACTAAACGAAAAAATTTCCAATATCGAGACTAAAACAGTAGTTGCAACGGGCGAGTTTATCCATCCCAATCCAAGAGATTTTATCCATTATGGCCAAGGAACCGTTAGCGTTTACCGATCAAATAAGCAATATGAAATTTTTCTGAATAAAAATTTCAAAGTCGGTCCTGGGCCCGCTTTTCATGTTTTTTTATCCGATGCTAAAAACATCAAAACCAATAACCATTTTCAACACTCAAAAAAATATGACTTAGGTAAGCTAAAAAGCTTTCAAGGAAGCCAAGTTTATGTTATCCCCAGTCAGGTTGATATGTCGAAAATACATTCTGTAGTAGTTTGGTGTGTTGCATTCTCTCAACTCATTACTTCGGCTAATTTAAATAAATAAAATAAAAAAAATTTACTAAGCATAATTTAAAATTTATTTTATTAATTTTTTTATTTTCTAAATAAAAAGTATTATAATGAATATAGTAAAAATCAAAGGGGAAAATTATTGTGGAAAAATTTAATGAAATAAGAAATAAATTCGAACAGGGATTTACTCCTACAGAAGAGGAAGTTAGTGCTGCATTTAATGCAACTGATCATGCAGATACAAAGAACCTAACTCAGCAAACGCCGCGTAAACGATCACGCTCCAAACCACTTAGGCCCTTGGCTGATCCTGAATATGTGAATATTGATTTTTTAAATGAAAAACCACTAGAACCACCTCATTTAAATCGCTCTACTCGAAAAAAAAAACCTAGAAGGGTCAGGGCCAAGCAGCTTGAAGTATTACCAAGCATTTATGAAAATTTATCTGAAAATTTCTCTAATCTTGATTTATCCCATCATGAATATGAAAATATTCAGGCCGTCGCTGTAGAGCCCACCGAATATTTTCTCCCTGATAGCACATCTGCTACAAACTTAGACCGAAATGAATTGCTTGCTCATAAAGATTCCACTGAAGACTACGAAGAATTTGTAATCAATAACGAACTGTACGAAAGTTTTTTCCAAAGAATTGGAGAATCGCCAACCGATTATTTTACCTCAAGCAACACTATAGCAACTTCTCAGCCATTCGCTAATAAAACTTCTCCTACTGCAAAAGAAAATTTTTCTGAAATTCAAGAGTCAACCACTAATTCCGCGTCCGATTCCGTCATCGCAAAAAATAAATTTAGAAAATTAAAAAAATTAAAAAAAAATCGAGCGGCGCCTCTACTTATCTCACAAGAAAATGAAGAACCCATATTTGGGGATATCACTAAAATAAATCCTGACGGCACGATTGAATGGCAAACCTGGTACCCACCCACCTCGCAATCAGATTCGCTGAAATCCAAGCAATCGGGACTAAAGCTTTCTAAGTTTTTACCGGACAAAATCTGTTTTTGGCGTGCACCCGACACAGCAGACTCAGAAGAAAAAGAAACCAGGCCTGCGCAATTAAGGAAATAGCGCTTATCCTATCAGCAAGGGTTGAATAGCCTAGATTAAAAGGCTAATACTTTAATGGTTACTTATTAAAAAAACAACACCCCTCTCAATGCGAGAATAAATTTTTAAATCAGTAATGATTATCATAAAAACGAAACGTTTAATACTTAGAACTTGGCAAGAACAAGACCTTGATCCCATGTCGACAATTAATCAAGATCCTTTAGTCTGTGAATTTCTACCTAAAATTGGAGATCGAGCTGCGACAAAAGCTTTAATTCAACGTTTTATTAATCACTATGAAAAATATGGTTTTACAGCATACGCTGTGGAATTAAGATCAAAGGGTAAATTTATTGGTTTTGTAGGGTTATTGATTCCTTCATTTGAGGCGCATTTTATGCCCGCTGTTGAGATTGGTTGGCGATTAGGCTCTCAACATTGGAGGAAGGGTTATGCTACCGAGGCTGCAAAAGCGGTAGTCGATTTTGCTATTACCACACTGAAGTTAGAAGAAGTTGTTTCATTTACCGTAGAAAAAAATATTCGATCGCGTCGGGTGATGGAAAAGATCGGTATGCATCATAATCCTCATGACGACTTTGATCACCCAAAGCTACCAATAAATCACCCTCTTTGTCGGCACGTGTTATATCGACTAACCCAGGGGGAAAACAGAATATGATTAATCCAAATAGTAAATTTCCCATGCCTAATATAGATCGGCTGTGTTTTTTAAAAAATATTGTGAACAACCCAAACGTTATCGTAGGTGACTATACCTACTATGATGATCCTGAAAATGTTGAGAACTTTAACAAAAACGTGTTGTATCATTTTGACTTTATTGGCGATAAGCTAATTATCGGCAAGTTCTGTCAAATAGCGACTAATGCACGCTTCATTATGAATGGAGCTAATCATGCAGCCAATGGATTTTCGAGTTTCCCGTTTCGTGCGTTTGGTAGCCAATGGCAAGCTGTGCCGCTTACACCCAATTATAAAGGCGATACTATTATTGGCAATGATGTTTGGATTGGCTACGACGCTATAATTATGCCTGGAGTAAAAGTGCGTGATGGAGCCATTATTGCATCGCGAGCTGTTGTAAGCAAAGATGTAGAACCCTATTCAATTGTTGGTGGGAATCCTGCGCAATTGATTCGCAAACGTTTTGACGATGAAACAATTCACAAATTAATTAATCTAGCCTGGTGGAATTGGTCGTTTGAAAAAATTACCGTGAACGCAAAAGCAATTGCTGAAGGCGATGAGAAATTGTTTGATAAATTTGAAATTACCTAGTGCAAAAGTTGTTGGCAGTTATGGTTAAATTATGCTGATAAACGCGCACAGAAATTTACAGCATGTATGTCGATAAAGAATTAAGCCTGTTGCGCACTTATAATCTAGAAAGTATTTTTCGCAACAGTCGTAAACTGGAGCTCTCTGCACCCTGTTACTATACAATAGAACAACATAAAGCTATTCCTTATACACATCTTGCAACAACGTTAAACGCATACGGCATAAGTGTACTTACTTTAAAATATCAAGACAATAGTGCTACGTTTAAAAAAATTATCCAAAAATTAGGCGTACTGCATTTTCATAAAGAAAAAACTAGTTTTATATGGGATATTAAACTAGCTGTGGAAAATAAAGCGGCCCAACCTATTGCTCGGTCACATAAAGATCATGAATTTCATTTTCATACCGATTGTTCCTATGAAAAAAATATACCCGATTATTTTGCACTGTATGTATTACATGCCGATCAAAAATCGGGCGGGAAAAATTTAATCGTCGATGCTAAATTGTTAATTGATGCATTATCTAAAGAATCCCTTACAATACTGCAAAACTATCCGATAACGATAAAAGTGCCTAAAGAATTTTTCAAGGGAATTGATTTCATACGTGCTTGTATCATAGATCAGAATTTCAATATTCGTTATCGACGCGAGATTATTGATTTTTATGGCTTAACCATTAAACAGCACCGGGCAATAAAAGAATTAGAACATTTAATTTATTCTCCTAAATTTTGTCGGGGAGTACTTTTAAAGAATAATCAAATACTTATTTTAAATAATAAGAAATTTCTTCATGCGAGAACTCAAATAAAGGATCCAATGAGGCATTTGCAACGAATTCGATTTTTTTTACACCCTTCTTATTAGTAATTAATTAACCTAAAAATCTTTGTTTTTTAAAAAAACTAGCATATTTATGATACCTATAGAACATTTTAGGACAAAAACCTTAATAAATTATGCTCAATTTCAAAAAGACAAGCGTAGTTTAATAAAAAATTTAAATAAAAAGTATAAGCCTATTCGTTTCGATGAATTTGATATTAATCCTTATCCGTTACGATTTGATAAGGCGTTGATCCACCAGATTAATGATTGCCATAGCTTGCTCATAGAAGCGATACACAAGATTGTAACTAATTTTTTCTGTGATCCTGCATTGCAACAGATTATTTCATTAAATAATAAAACACTCAAATTATTACAACACTTAAAAGATAAGCCCTATGAAATAGGCGCTATTCGTCCCGATTTTCTTTTTGATAAACGATACCAGATAAAAATATGTGAAATAAATGCTCGATTTCCTTTGAATTCATTTATTCTTTTGCACTGTTTATATAATGAAATGCACAAGGATTTTGCAGGTAAAATTTCCTATAATGCGAAAATGCTCAAAATTGTAGAAGTTTTCACGAAATTTTTTGATAATAAACAGCCTATTCATATTTATTTTTATAAAGAAAAAAGCTTTGATATTTTTTTACTAAAAAACCTATTGAGAAAAACTTCACCTAACTTAAAATGGAAACTACCTATATCATCTGAATTTCTTTTTACAAACAAACTGATTAAAGGAAATAATTATTCCCAAATTATCCTTAATTTACATCAAGAAGAATTATTAAATTTAGAGCCAGATTTGTTTAACGAAATAAATGCCTCGACATATTTTAATGATATAAGAACGATATTCATCGTACACGACAAACGCCTATTATCTATCTTATCGAATAAGACTATTATGTCTAAATATATTTCTTCTGAAAAATGTAATCGATTAGCCTCTTATATTGTACCCACTTATCTCTTAAGTGATAGTACAGTACAAACTATAAAATCTAACCCCAAAAATTGGGTTTTAAAAAAAAATTCTGCAGGTAAAGGAGAAGGTATGTATATTGGAAAAGAAACCCCTCTTACTGAGATTTCGACGGTACTCAATGAAAAAAAATCTGACTATATTGCGCAACCATTCCTTGGACAACCACTTTTTCTACTTTTAAATGATTCTTCTAAAAATAGGAACGCTAACTACGATGGATATCAAACTATTTATTTAGTGGGTTCCATACTGAGTTTTAACAATGCCTTATTAGGACCGGGTATTTTAAGAGGATCTCGTAAAACGATTGTTAATGTAGCACAAGGCAATACCACTATTTTTGTACCCATGTATTAAAAATAGACAGACTCACAGAAATCAAAATAGTATTAATTAATAAGGAAGCTTAGTGAGTGTTTGATTTTACGGGTGGGCTGCGATGGAATCGAACCATCGACTAATAGATTAAAAGTCTTAATCATATAACAAATACTAACACCACAAAACAAATAATTACAGTTAAATCAACAAGTTAGGTAATTTTGCTTATTCCTACTTATTGCCATTTATGGTAGTTTTTTATTTCTAAGTGCCCCATCAGTGCCCCATGCATATCTTACTCCATCCTATTGTCTTTTATAACAGAATCTGCACTATAGATATGTGCTGATGGAATAGTTATTCTGTGCGTTTCGTTACCCGATTTGAAAACAATATAATACTCACCTGATCGCCATTTTACATTAACATTATGCAGAAAATATTTTGATCTTTTTTGGTTACATTTTATTGGATACTGCGCTTCTCGGAGTGCTTGGCAAGCCACATTATCTATCTGAAGCGTGTCATTCGAAGAGGCTAAATTTAAATCAGACAGTAATGTAGACAAAATAAAAGGTAGATTACATGCAAAACAGACTATTGCACTAAAAAAAATACCTACGCCTAATATCCATGTTGTGTGAGAAATCGATTGATTTTTAGGAGCAACAATACAAACTCCCGAAGCAAAGACGAACAATATGGCAATAAATAATAGATAGCTTTCATGTTGAGTAAATTCATGAAACGACGGATTTTTTAATAAAGACAATAAAAAAAAACATATACTTAATATGAGAAAAATACAACTCGTTGAGGTAATACATATAATTTTAAAATAGATAATTATTTTTTCTTTCAGTGTAAATAAAAGATCCTTACTAACTCGTTTACCCATATGAGGGCAGCAAAAAATTCCAGCCCCAACTAAAATAATATTTATACTGGTGACTAGCGACATTAAAGCGCCCTTAGGTTTAGCGTAAAAAACTATGCCAGCAATAATTAATATATTTAACGATGAATAGACAACATATCTTGCAATAATACGCAACTTGATATTGAAATCAAAATCAAAATTTCCAGCATTAAAGGCATCTAAAGCTGAAGAATTTTTTTTATTCCACCAATAGAAAACATCTGGCATTGATACCAGTTGTTTCCAAATTATAGGAGGAAAAACAAACAAAGCGAGCATTGTCATAAAAATATAAATAATAGCAAATGCCATTGTTGATATAAGATGAAATATAATGCTGTAATTACTTTCTATCGGAAAATAACCAATCCCAAAAAAATAAAAAGTGACGCCAAAAAATCCTATGGCAAAGCTTATTTTTGTCACTAATATTAAAATTTCTAAGGCTTTTTTTATTTCTTTAATCTTAATATTCATCTAAAGTTACGAAGTTAATGACTTAACTAATTTTTTGGAAACTACTTGTGCTGCGGTATTCCAAGCTACAAATAGGTTATGTGGATCTTGTAATAATTCTGACGCTTCAAAATCGGGCAAATTTTCGAAAGCTCGAATACTTTCACTGTCTTGCCATAAGACCTTACCCTCATGATTAATGAGTCTACCCACAACAGTTAAAACTGGCTTTAATTTATCTGTGAATCCTGTTGGAATAGTCAAACCATATCCACGTATTTCTAAATAGATTGTGGCATCTGAATATTCTTTATTTGCAATTTTAAAGCGATTATTTAGTTTTAATTGGTTGATAAATTCATTTCTGACGATTTCTGTAATTTGAATTTTTTCTTTAAGCGCTGCTTCTTTGATCTGTTGTGCATCATAACAAGGGATTGCACAAGCAAACACACCTATACAAGCCCTTGCCCATATTTGCTTTTGATCTAAATAATACATTTTTTTAGCAGGAATAACTTTTTGGCTCACTTCTATCGTTTTAATCGATTTTGCTTCTTCAGGCGTCATTTGAATCGTTGATACGCAACCAGCCAAGAAGAAACATATATACATCGCTACTAGACTGTTAAATATTTTTAAAACCCGGTTATTAAACATTGATTACTCTATTATTATTTTTTTGAAGGCTTGGGATGTATTAACATCCCAAGTGATTGAAAGATAAAATATTCGAACAATTACGAATTTTATTGATCTTGAAATTTAATGGCTGGAGGTAAATCACCACATTTTTTCTTGGTATAAAGGGTTCGTAACCAATTATCACGTAGCTGATAGGACTGAATTTCGATGCGCTCAGCATCAGAGAAATCCATAAAGAACCAAGGCACAAGAATAAACGCACCGGCAACACCTAGAGCGATATTTTTCCCCATTTTGTTTTGCTGTGGAATGAGATTGGTAATTTTAGATTGGTTATTCATTAATTCCAGTTTCAAAGCATTACAGGTAAGGCTTTCATCACCAGGTTGATGCTGAGGAATGGGATTTGGAGTTCTTCCCGCGCAAGCAGAAAGTAATACAACAGTAGACAATAAACAGATTAACTTTTTCTTCATGGTTTAACGTTCCTTTTTTATTGTTATTTAAAATAATAAACGCGCAGATACTACTATTAATTTAATCTAAATTAAAGTATGTTTTAAAAAATGTATTAAATAAATATATTTTCGTAAAATTTAATTATCTGCCTAATAATATTCACTGATAAAGCGATAAGTCTATATTACTACTGGGATTTAGTTTTAATAAAATAACATCATAAAAGTGACGCAATAAAAATAAGACAAAAGCCAAACCAAGCGCCGACAATCTTGCAGTCCATGGCAAAACATCAAATATGAGTGTCACAAAAAAAAATAACATCAGTATAACTCCAATGAAATTGCTCACATTGATAAACAGCCCTCTTACGAACAACATTGGATAAAATAAAATAGCTTTGAGTACAATCATGTTGTCTCCTTGTTTTTATATTGAAAACCCTATAATAAATGACTAAAAAATACTTTCTCTACAACTTATGTCTTGAGTTTTAAATTAAATATATTGTGGCAGTGTTAACTGCCACAATAAAACACAAAACTATTTATGAAAGCCTGTTTGCTCAGCTTCACCTTTGTCAGGATCAATTTCATATGTAAAACCTGAGGAACGGTCTGCGATAATTTTTCCATTAGCATCTTTACCAAGATATACAAACATATCAAAATCATTTATTGGCTTAGTTTTGATTTCCTTTATTTGCCAAATAATATTGTATTGATTATCTACACAGTAAATGTTGAAATTGTTTTCATCAGGAGGTATCGTCTTATCCTCAGAAACATTAATTCTTACTATTAATCTCTCGTTATTTAAATTAACTTTTTGCTTAATTTTCGCAATCTGATTCTTACTAAGCTGCATAATAATTCCTCAATTAATAACTCATATTTAAATTCAAGCTAGGACGTAATATTGGACGTGTATTAACAAAACTTGATTCAGGAAGCTGTTCAACAGTCTGATATTGAAACCCGGATTTATCTATCAACCCAAACGAAGGCTGTGGCCCAATCCGTCCAACATAAAGTTCACTTCCTGCTGGCACATTAACTTCGGTAATATAGACAGGCACTTCACGCAAACCAAGATGGATACGTAAAGCTTCTGGATCACTCAGAAATGGCGCAATCTCTTTTTCGCGCGCCAAAAACGTTCCCTCCACACGATTTGGATCTGTGTGAACTCGATAGAGTTTTATTTCTTGAGCTGTGGTAATTTTACGAAGACTTACATTGTCAGGATACGGTTGTTTCCAACCTGCAGCAAGCGCTTTTTCAGTAATAAATGATTTATTAACTACATTCGATGGTACTCGTTCAATGCTTGATAATAGACGTGAACTCTCTGTAGTACTAATTTGTTTATTACCAAACAATCCCCATCTTTCTAAGTTACTTGCCACACTACCAAAAACTCGTTGACCTCCTTGGTATACACTCTCTATTGCTCCTACCGCTTCTACACCCACTCTCTCTCCAGCCATCACAATCTGGGCGCCAATAGCTAAAGGTACTCCTATGTCAAACCCTGCTTTTTGCCAGCGATTCTTAGGAACTTCATAATGTCCCGTAAAAATTAAATCCGCAGCTTTTCTTGTGCCTTCTTGCATCTCCAGTACATCATCAACTCCTCGCCAAAATCCAGTTGGATTTCTGGGCGGTGGCGGTGTTGGATGGTAAAAATGACTCACTTCTTCGCCAACGCGTTGGCCGAGTTGTTGTGATACATAGGAATCGTTTACATTAAAAGTAACTGACGGTAATGGTGTATTCGCAGTGAATTCTGCATCGTTAATTAAGTGTGCATCCCATTGTTGGTCTATTGTAGTTTGCGTGATATGTCCTTCACCACGGCTCGCCTTTTTACTTTGATGATATTCATCTGAAACTGGTTTTGTTTGTCTTTGTTGCATTCCTACTGCAGCTGCATCAGTAATGAGTTGTGTCGCTAGATTTTCGACATCGAATCGTCCGCGCACCACGCTGCTCATAGCCGCGACCGCAACATCGGATACCAAACGTTGTGCTAAGGGATTTGCTAGTTTTATTTCACTACTTAATCCTGCTGATCCCATAGTTTGCATAATGCCATTATTAAAGTTCTGGAGCTTATTTTTTAAAAAAGTGACGCAATAAGAAAATTAAATCATACCTTCTTCACGATATATTTGTTCAATTTCTTTATTGAATAGCTCTATCGCCTTAAGTTTCTGGTTTTCCACATCCTCGAAAAAACCATCATGACTCCAACTAGCAGGTAACATAGTTACAATTTTTTCGTCACCAAGCTCTTGAATCTTAGTAACCCATGAAGAAGGTATTGTTTGAGAAATAAATTCAAAGCCATTTAAAGAAATAAAACGAGGCTCTTTATAATGTTCAGTCTGTATGTAGGCTTCGATTCCACCTTTATTGCTCCAATCTAATGCGAGTATTACATACTCGTTTCCTTTCGCAAGCCAAGGACTTTTATCACCGAGATCTTCTTTTGTGACAAAGCTAATAATTTTATTACATTTTACAATCATTACATTTTCTCCTTAAAATTTAAAACCATATTGATTCAAAACTGACTGGGGAGAATCAACACCTATAAATACATCAACTGGTTTTTTAACTTTAAAGTCAGAGTGGGTGTAATTGATTTCTTTCGTAAATCTATTTTTATAGAAATGAACTTGAACTCTTTGGCCAGTACGTAGCTCAATTGATTGAGTAGACAATTTTCTCCAATCTGTTATTTGACTTCCATCTTTAGTAAGTTCCTTAACAAATTGTTGGATTTTCTAAAACTGTATCTCGTTCGCGCATCATTTCACTATTAGCGGCTGCGCGACCTTCGGCTATTAATGCAAATTAAATTAGGTTATATCATTTTTATCTTTATATATTTCTCCCCATCCAATTAGCTCAATATCCGATTTATTTATAAAAAAAATATCCTCTATATTATCAACTACTGGTCTAGCAACATGCACATATGCCGGCCATTCCTTTATAGGAAATAAACTATGATCTTTATGGCGACTAGCTAAGACTAATTGTGAAATATTAACTTCTCCTAGTCCGAATTTTTGACCAAAAAGCGGAGGAGTTATATCACATAACATATAGCCATCAAGATTTTCACCAATAAGTTTTTTCTTCTTATAGCATTTTCTTACTGTCTTTAAATCGTATCCTTCACTTGAAGTTAAATAAAAATCTGGCGACGTAATTTGATAACCTTCACTCGTATAAAATGGACAACTAACTTCTCTTAATTTTTTCTCTTCAAACTTATCAATAAAAATAATATCCACATGTTCATTAACACCAAAAATATTTTTAAAAATCTTAGTAGAGTTTTCTAATAAAAATTGATGATTACTTTCACTTCTAAAACACAACGCAACGTTAAATTTATTTTTTTCATTTTTATAGACTACCCGAGCCAAATACGCCCTAACTTGGGTAATTTTCTCATGAAAAAATGAAAAAATAGCTGATTTAAATTCACATTCAGTTTCACCATTTTGTTCACACAGAAATTGAATATTCTCTTTCTCCATTGCTCTTATCATAAGTATTCTCCTAGACTAATATTGTGGATTTATTCCAGAAACATTTTCAAGCTCAACCTGTTCACGTGAATTAGGTATAAGAAGCTCATCTAAGCCACCAGGATGTTCATGCAAAGGTAAAGCACTTCTTGCTTCCACACCTTTAATATTAGTTAAACTTCCCTCACTAATAAATCGACCCGTATTTTGATTCGGTAATCCTGCCTTACTACGATAATCAGATATTGTACTTGGATCTGTACGCGTCCAAGACTTACCATAAGAACCCGCTTCACCTCCCCATACACGATATATCTTCTGACCAATTTGAGGAATACCAGTTTCTAAGCTCTGTACTTCACCGCTGCCAAACAATCCCCATCGATTCATTAGGCGTGAAGCTTGCATTAATCCCTTGCCAAGCTGTTGACCTCCTTGGTATATAATTTCTACCGCTTCTACACCCACTCTCTCTCCAGCCATCACAATCTGGGCGCCAATAGCTAAAGGTACTCCTATGTCAAACCCTGCTTTTTGCCAGCGATTCTTAGGAACTTCATAATGTCCCGTAAAAATTAAATCCGCAGCTTTTCTCGTTCCTTCTTGCATCTCCATGACATCATCAACTCCTCGCCAAAATCCAGTTGGATTTCTGGGCGGTGGCGGTGTTGGATGATAAAAATGGCTGACTTCTTCGCCAACGCGTTGGCCGAGATGTTGTGATACATAAGAATCGTTAACATCAAATGTAACCGACGGTAACTGAGTATTCGCAGTGAACTCTGCATCGTTAATTAAGTGTGAATCCCATTGTTGTTCTATAGTCGTTCGCGTAATGTATCCTTCACCACGGCTAGCCTTTTGACTTTCTTGATATTCATCTGAAACTGATTTTGCTTGTGCTTGTTGCACTGCATAACCCGCACTATCAGAAATCAATTGTGAAGCTAAGTTTTCGACTTCAAATCGTCCGTGCACCGCGCTACTCATTGCCGCGTTACCGATATCGCTTACTAGACGTTGCTCTAAAGGATTATCTAGTTTTATTTTGGCACTCAACCCTGCTTCACCCATGGCTAGTGCAACGCTGGTAAGATCGAATTGCTGACGTATGCCTATCGCCATTTCTGCTAGTTGTTCTTCAACATTCACCATACCTACTTTCAATATATAAACCATTAACTGCTTAGCGCCAAAACCTTTAAAGGGCCCTAGTCCAGTAGCGAAACCAGCAGTAATCCCTGCTGTTATTGCTTCTGCAAGAGAAAAATGATCTTTTAATCCTAGCCCGACACATAGACCTTGCGCTGAAGCTTCTGCTAAGCCAACAAACACCCCTGTCACAACATCGACAGTAACTCCACCAGCAGCAGCAGCGGAAGCCCCCAATAGTGCAGTACAAACCTCGGGTGCAACAGCTATAGCCACCACCACTACAACAGCGCAGATCAATATGCCAAAAAAATCATCATCGTCGTCAGGTGGTGGTGGTTGCGGTGTATCCAGATGTGGCATGAAACTGCCTTGGATGATACTTAAAAACTGATAATATGGACGTGCCATGCCGGCTTTGTTATGTACCGAAATGAGTTGCGGTATGACGATGGTTTGCCCTGCTATGAGTGTTCCACCGCCATTCGCCGCATCAATATAACTCGCTAAACTGCCATCGCCATAAATTTTTTCTGCGATTGCTTGGTAAGTATCTCCTGCAACGCAGATGTAGGTTTTAGGAATATCTGAAAAATAATCATGGCTACCATAAGAATGGTCATTGGGATCATTTGCCTCTGTCAAGGGATCAAAGCTAATCGCACGTCCAGGATTATTCCCTTGCAATATTCCTAGCTCTCTTCCTGCTCCACTTCTTTCTCCATGCCGTACCCAATTGAGTAACAGGTTAATCTCATCACTAAGCTCTTCGCCATATGTATAACTTCCTAGGTATTGACCATTAACCCGATAAAAATAATAAGTCTCCTGTTTACAAATAAAAAGTCCGGTATGGGTATTGTTAATGAATTGATCGGTTAAGTTCATTCGACTAAGTATCAATCCATCAGGTGTGGTTTCAAAATATTTATCTTCCGCGCCCGTACCATCCTTACTTTGTGCACCGCTTATAGCACTGGACTCGCCATTGGGACCTAAAAAGTTTTTAACTGATGAATAATCACTGGTTCCATACTTATTAGCTCGATAACCCCCGATACTCGCTACTCGCCAACTATCCCAACCTACATAGTTATATTGGAGATGATCTTGATTATTTGCTTCGTCGTTGTAAATAATAGTTTGCTGTTGTGGTAAACCAAGAGCAGTAAAACTTTGATAGTCCGTTTTAATTAAATTACCTTCATCTACTATCTGCGTAGTTGAGGTTAGCCAACCGTTTTCATTATAGTAATCATCATGTTGAATATGAATTTTTTCTTTTATCCACCATATTAAAGGATCATTTTGGGGGACAATATCTGTATAACTGCAATGTTGCCATCCACCGAGTTCCAATTGGCGCTCAGTTCTTTCACCGGTATTATATAAAGAACCTGTAAGTCGACCATCGACATCGTATTGCAATGTAGCAATTACCACAGCACTGCTTTCATCAACTTGTACTAATTTTTTTTCTGTGATGCGGCGATCATCTTGATAAGTAAATTCTGAACCTTGGCGAGATGTAATTTTGATTTGCTCATTCTCCAAAACGCCTTCTGCTAAAATTACGTTATCTTCAACATCATATTTCCACCACACTTCCTGAGTAAGTTGTCCAAAATATGCGTTTACTACTGCTTTGATAAAACGACGATTACTGACGGAATCATAAGCGGTAGTAAATATAGCCTGCTTATCTCGAGTTAGAATTTCTCGACCCAAGGCATCGACTTGGCTGGTGGTTTCACGGAGAATTTCACCTGCTTGACTGACCACGCTGATAGCAAAACGTCGGCCTTCGGAATCATAACTATAATAGGTTTTTTTACCGGTAGCGAAGTCGTCTATTTCAGTGACTCGACCAGAAATATATTGATAGTGTAAACGTTGTCCAGGGACTGGGAATATCTCTTGTTTATAAAAAGCTATGACCGGTATCATTTTCATACACTCGCCATGGTTGCCTTCCTCGGACATGACATCGACTAATTGTGCTTTGTAGTCATAACCATAATGATAAACAGCACCACTCAGATCGGTATGTTGTAGCGGTTTGCCAAACGTATCACGTTGCCACGTTAAACGACTGCCATCGGGGTTTATCTGCTGGAACTGTTGATGGTAACGTCCATAGAACATTTGTGTGCACTGACCTAATGGCTCATAGCGTTCAGTTAGATTACCTAAAGCATCAAAATTATAATGGCGGGCGTTTTTAGCGAAATTAATCACACTGTTTCGCTGCTTTTGTTCGTTGTAAGTATAAACTTGAGTTCTACCCACAGGATTATAAAATTCTAAAAGATTGTTCTCTTGATCATAAAAATATTTTGTGATTTGACCTGCACCATCACGTGATTCACATACATTATTAAATTCATCAAAGAGTTGTATTTTTCGCTTAGTGCCTTTTGCTAAAATTTCAATAATCTTATGACCTGCTGCATCAAGAATATAGCCGCTAGTATTACCATTAGCATCGCGTTTAGCTATTTGCAGACCACGAATATTGTAAGCGAAGGTTGTAGTAGGACACAGTGCTTTAGTATTGCCTTGCTCATCAACCACATCGACTAAAGGCTCTATTTTTTGAATAATTTGGTCCGAATCATTATAAATAAATTGCGTGGTATGGCCTAAGCTATCGGTTTCAGTCAACTTATTATTCCATAAATTATAACTGTAACGACGCGCCGGTTGCACGAGATGTTGTCGATCTGGTTCGATCATATCTTGTGTAGGAAATACTAGACCACCGAGCGTAATCACTAAGTTCCCGGTATAGCCATGGCAACGAAAAGGATAAACACCCGCATTAAAACTGGTTACATCCACCACAAATCCTTGTGCGGTCAAGTTGATGCTTGCAAATTGCGCCCAACGACGCATTCTATCTAAGCTAACATCCAAGTATTCTAAAGTAGGTGGGGTTTTTAATTCTTTTAGGTCGGGAACGGGCGTTACCATCACTAGACGTTTATCGCTGAAACTCAGATCGTTAATGATGGTAGGATCAAACGACGGTGGCGCAACAGCAGGCAGAATGGGAAGTTCATTTTGGTAAACAGGAATCCAATCATCCTTCTCATCATTAGCGGCTAATGATGCGGCATGCGGAATCATTTCCCATTCTTCTTCATCACTAGAAGCATCTGATGTTGCTGCCAGTAATAACCAATGATCTTTTACATCGGCAAGCTTATGCGTTACCTGTCCGATCGGACATTTTATAGCTAAAGAAATAGATACTATGGATTTAATCGCTTGCGCAAACGTGACATTACTTTGAATCTGTTTACCGTTTTTATCGGTATAAGGGGTTCTTTTTTCGTTAGGACTTAACTCGCACTCATGGATTTGTTGCTTATCTTGCACATCCACATAATGACATTGCAATTTAACCGGCTGTGTTTGCAAGAAGGGTGACACTTGCCAATTAATTTCAACATGATTGGCTAAAAAATTAAACTGTAACGTGGTATTTATTTCTCTAGATAGCGGCTCTATGGCGGGCACAGGAGTATAAGTGGTAAACGCTAAACTTAAGGCTTGTGGAGTTTTATCTTGCTTTTGTGGTTTTAATTGATATTCACCCGACGTGTAACGACTTAGACCCACAGAATACTGATGTGTTTTCGGATCCAGTTGTAAATCCAGTGTCGCTATTTTTTCTAGATCTTGCCATAATTCAACACGCGTGATATCGCCTGTATTACCGGCTAAACGAACTATGGAGGGTTGTTGTTGGTCGGTTAATGCGACTAAGTGTTGACTTTGTGCGACATTATTCGCTGCAAACTGTATAATCCCAGAGCTTTTATACAGTAATTTTTTGAGTTCATTGCCATTAGTAAAATAATATAACACTTCATACTGATACACATCGGTTGCTAAAGAAGACACATCCACACCACAACGTCCCTCTTGCGTCACAATTGGCAAGGTTTGTTTTTGTGCAGGCATATCTTTAGGCCATAAAGAGAACTCTGCTACCGCATTCTTTTCTTGTGGAATCGGCCAACTCAAACTTTGGATCTTGCCCAACTTAGGATAACCATTACTCGCTAATATACTTAACGGAATAATTTGTGGTTGCGACATGTCAACCTGATAATTAGCCGGTAACGTGCGCGTAATAACACGTCCGGCTAAATCACGCTGATTTTCTGTGCGTTCAACATCGACAATACTCCAACTGAGTACATTGGGTAATTCTCGATAAGTCATAAAACCAAAATCTTGGGTTGCCGATTGCATACGCAGCACACAGAGTCCGGTAAGATCATGAAGAAATAAAGTTGGAGCACCATTTTCGACATTGGTACACCACATGCGACCTAATTGATCAAAGCGCCGATAAATATGCATTTTATCAAGCTTTTCACCTTCCATGATGGCTTGATCAAACGCATCATAGGCCGTGCAATTGGTTTCTATCGTTTGTGAATCGCGGCGCACTTCAACAGTGATCGCTCTATTTTGCGCATCATATTGAAAATATTTTTCATCCAGATGAACTCGTTTTTCGTAAACCTGATTAACTACCCAATTACTTAAAGTCCACCATTGACGCGCCGGTTTACCATTAGCGTTATAACTAAAGCCGCGCGGTATTTGTTGATTTGATTGTTTCCACTGCAATTTGCCGCGTCCATCAAACAATCGTAGTTCTTGTTGATCGGCGGGATCGGTGGCTAAAGGTTTTGGAAGGCTGCCGGGTGTAACTGGTAGTGTTCCTGTTTTAAAACGTGTGGTTAATACTGTTTGACCGTGCGCATTATGCTCATGATAGGTTAATGGTACGATGACGTTAGTAAAACCATGATTGTCACGCGGCATATCAGTTTGCGCGTTCTTACAACCGCGTCGATCATAAAAACTCCACTCCATGCTGCCATCTTCAAGTGTCTTAGAAATTATCTGGCCATTGCCATTATATTGATAGCTGACACTAATATCTTGAGCGGGCGCATCGGTAAACGTAGGTAGTAATCCACCGGTTAATTGTAAGGTTTGACGAATGGCTTGCAGACGAACTTTTTTTACTAAACGATTCGCCTTATCATAATAAAATTGATCGGTGCGATCCTCTTTAGCAGCAATTTTGTCAAATGCATTCTTTAGTTCAACAAAAGGTAAATGAGCATTTATGGAAGCATCTAGTGATTTGGCATAGGCAATACTCTTCGCCATTTGACCAAAACTATCATTCTCAAAACGTTGGCAACGATACTGGGGTGTTTGATTATCTAAACCCACGCTATCCACTTCGGCGAGACGCAAGCCATTGCGATCAAACCAATAAAACTTTTCTTTTTTGCGCGTGGGATCAATTTTTTCGGTTTGCGCAATGATTTGACCCCAAGCATTATACGATTTGCGTATTTCAGCATACTCTTCACTGAGTTTTGCTATCGGTGCACTAACATAACAATGTACCGGACCTTGACGTTGTAAAACGACGCGTCCATGTTGATCGCGATGATAAGTGATGATGCGATCGGCTGATAATTCACGGGTTTGGTAATAATCATCCAATACGGATTTTGGAATTCCGGTTTGCGTATAGGCACTCAGATCGAGCGCGCAAGGCGTAGCAAACGTAATTTTACGTTGAATTTTACCAAACGCATCGCGTTCTTTTTTTATCGTCACACCGAGTGGCTTAACATAATAAACCAAGCGTTGTTGTTGATCGTACACCCAAAATTGCCAATGACCTGCTGCATCTTGTTCAGCCACTTTAAGTCCTTTGGCATTGGTGGTGCGCGTACTAGTTAAGGTTTGTTTGGTTTCAGGACGATGACGCCAATCATCGGGTTTTAATGCAGTCGCATTGTCAACCGCTATGTCCGGTAAATGTGTCATTTGCCATTGATTCAATCCATTGTATTCCGCCTCAAACACACGTGGCTCTGTGGTGTTAGCCGCAGTAGTAATACGCGCAATATTGCCAACCTTGTCATAAACTTTGTGTTTTTCTATCGGGATAATCTGGCCGGTCCAAGCTAATGCTCCAAATGCATTCGGAGTTACCTCAACAATATAAACAGGCGGGGTTGTTTCAATGGTCGGTCGTTTAGCTCGATCAAACACGGTTTTCCAAATCGATTGTTGCCAATCGCTATAAGTGGTTCGATTTCCTAATGCATCATATTGATAGGTTTCGACAAAGCCTAAAGCATCGGTATGTTTTATCAGACGATTCGCCGCATCATAAGCTTTTTGTGTGATGCGATCTTGTGTGGCATCAGGTTTTAAGATCTGCAGTTGTTGACGTAACAATGCATATTCTTGAGGAACAATGAGACGTTGATTAAAATGAACTTCTTCGGTCAAATTACCCTTGGCATCATGCTGATAACTTATTACCTGACCTTCAGATTTCACCGTATACAGCGGTTGGCCTAAGCTATCAAAAAAGAAAAACTGATATCGATCCTGAGTATCATCTTTATTAATATGGGATAGCACTTCTGCTATCGGTAATTTGATTAATTGTGCCGGATCTTCAATCGAATTGGCATAACTAATTTGAGCAATCAAATGTCCTTGTGCATCAAAACGTTGTTCGTGTACATAATTTTGTGGATCAATCGAAAAACGCAACTGACCGACTTCATCGCGTAAAAAATAGTGACCGCGATCTTGAGTAGGGTTAGTAAGTCTAATAACTTGGGCTGCCAGTAGTTCAGTGGTGAACTTTTCTACACTTTTAATGTTGATGGCAGTGGCATACTGTATAGTTTGTATTTCACGTTGCAATGCATCGTAGCGTTTTTCTTTGACATAACCCTGTTGACCATTGCAGCTAACAGCAAAACGTTGATTACCATTCGCATCATAGAATTGATACGTGAGTGTATCTTCTGCGTTAGGCTTAAGCAGCGCGCGCAATTGTTCAGGCGTGGTCTCGTCATTAATGGGTGTAACTTCATTTCCCGTGATCGCTTGTTGGTATTGTCTTTCTAAAATGATTTGATCGGCTTGGTTATATTTCCATTCCGTCACGCCACCTAAAGCATTGATCTGGAAACAACGTCGTCCTGCGGTGTCCAAAATGAATCGTGTCACCTGACCATTAGCATCAATTTCAGCCAGCACGCTATTTTGGCCATTTCTATGGTGTTGGGTTTGGATATTTAATGCATCTTTACGGGTTTCAGTTATTGGATCGATGGTGGTTTTGCATTGTCGATTTAAACCATCATAATCAAGTTGACGTGTATATTGATCGGCAACCGTCTTATCACCCTGCGTTTCGCTAAGGAGTTGTTTTTGCCCGTTATACTGTCGTGTGGTGATTAGGTTTAAACCAGATGCTTGTGCATCTAAACATTGTTCAATGACTAATCCGCGTCGATCATATTTATTTTGTTGTACTATGCCTTTTGCATCAATGGTCTTAACACAGTGTCCTAAAAGGTTATATTGATACTGTGTTTGTCGTTTTGCGCCCTGTGCATCTTGTATTTTTGTGATGAGATGTCCGATAGCATCATAAACATATTGTGTTTTAATGCCATTAAGAATCTGTCTTTCGGTTAAAGATCCCAATAGATTGTAAACAGCTATATAGCCTCTGCCGAGTGCATCCGTGTAGCGACTAATCTGTCCATCGGCGCTGTGTTGCCAGGTTTGAGTGTGTAGATCGGCATCAATTTCTTTAATCTTTTCTGCAAAAATATTGCGAATAATGCTGCGTTTGTTGCCTAAGGGATCAACTATCGTCTCGCTGCGTTTGCTCAAGTCATAAAGATGTTGCGTGCTTAGTCCTAAGGCATTGGTAATTTTTGTTGGTTTATCCCAAGCATCATAAGCAATGTTACTACGCTGTTGTTGCACGGGATTTTGTGTCCAAATCAAACGGCCTTTGCGATCATATCCGCGCTGATAATCGCCTTTTAACTCATCTGCGAGGTGAGTCAGCTTGCCATAAAGATTACTGTAAGCGCGTTTTACTTTACTGCTTAACGCATCGGCTTGATGCTGCGTACTTGTCTCTAAACCGCGTGCATCATATTGATGTTGGATAATTAAGGTAGGTTGTTTAGTTTGAACCGGTAAACTCGTTTGACTAATTTCAGAAAAAGCATTTGGAAGATGTTGCGTTTCAAAACCTTCCGCATCGATAAGCTTGATAGCTTCGTCGCGTTTGTTATAGAACTTCTGCGTGATCACATCCTGCGTAGCATCTTGCAGTGCGTCTAAGGCTTTGCGCAATGCCTCAGGAATAAAACCACCAGTGAGTGGTAGCTTAAATTTATCCGCTAATGTTGCTTTAACTTGGCTGTAATCGCGAGTTTTAACAATATTATTAAAATTATCGCGCGTATATTCTTGAATCTGTGTTTGTTTATCGCCAACAACTTGTAGTGTTAATATCAACTGTCGTTCAGCGTTATAATAGAAGTAAGTTAATTGATCGCTGGCATCTTTACGCGAACGCACTGCGGTCGATAATTTTAAACCGCTGGCATCATAGACATGACGTCGCGTATTTTCATTCCATATTTTTTCTTTTTGTTGCTGTTTTTCTTCAGGTTTTAGAGAACTATCGGCATCGATACGCGCCAGCAATTCACAATTCTGTGCCGCTGCTTCGGCAAGCGTTTGACCCCATCCATCAACACGCGATTCATTTGCACGATAGCTATCGCCGCTTATCTCCGTAGTGAGCGCATCACGCACGCCGTGTGCGATAATTTCTCCCATATTGTCGTAACGGGTGAATGTTATCTTGCCATCGGACTGACGGTTTTCTATTTCACGGTTCAGTTTATCGTATTGGTAATTGATGCTTTGATCGTTATCTGACATTGCGGGCAAATTCGGCATGACCTGCGTGTTGCTATACCAAGTCGCATCGACTGGATTTGCATAACGTTTTTCGCTATTAACAACACCGTTCAGTAAATAATCTTTAGTTGTAATATAGCCTTCAGCATCGACGCTTAAAACCAGCCAACCGCGCGGATCATAAAAGCGATACTCGTGCGCATCATCAGCATTTGCATCAGGACGAATCTTGTCGAAGCTCTGTGTATTGATACTGATCATTTGCTTTTGCGCATAGCGAATGATTTCAGTCACCCAATTTGCACCATTACGTTTATATTCAGTCACGTAACCTGCGGCATCTTGCAAACCAATCTTATTCCTGTCGGCATCATAAAAGATGTGTTGTGTTCGATCCCGCTTAGCATCGATAGCAAGAGCAATCTTTTTTCCTTTGAGTAATGCCGCCAGCTGCTCGGGTAATAATTTTGTATCGTGTTTGATATTGACGATGAGCTGATCATAATCGTTATAGATATTTTGAGATACATAAGCTTCTTCATCGACTTGGTAACACAGCCGTTCTGAGGTGTCGTAAAATTCATAACTAATTCGATCATGTGTCGGATCGCTTATCGACATCTTAGTCATTAATGTCAATAAATCATTAACGGAAGGTTCAGTTCCTTGCGCGGAAGTCGAAGCGAGTTGCAGTTTGTCTATGGCTTTTGCATAACGAACCGTGGCTTTATAACGACTTTGTTGGTTGTAACGAAATTCAGTTAAACTACCGCTGGGATGTACAATAAATCCTAAACGATTTTGCTTATCATAAAATCGATAACTAAATTGTCCATCTGCTGTCGTGCACTTTTCTGTTGTACAGCCTGCGATGTTTCTGCTGTAGGTCGTTTCCCGTGTAAGCGCTTGATTATTAACTTGTATGGTTTGTTGCTGTTTAGCTATCCATCCTTGTGTATCCAATTCAGTGATCTCTTTTCGACTATTAGGCCGCGTAATTTCGACACGTCGATCAGCATAAAGATAGGATGTTTTTTCTTCAGCAGCATTTTTTAATGATATCAACCGACGCAAGTTATCAAATTCTGTATTGGTATCCAGTGTAGGCTGATCTTTTTTGAGAGTTTCGCTGTGGTAACACAAATCGCCAAAAATATTATAGTCAGTATCGAGTTGACTCATATAAGCATCGCTTATGCCCTGTCCTTTAGCATCGATCGTAGCGTAGCGATAAGTATGTGAAGGTAGACCTGACTGATCATTAATTCGCTGGGTTAAGCTCACGCGTTGTGGATTTTGTTGGGCCACCCATGACGCCATGTCCGCTAAACTAGGTGCAGTATTTTTCGTATAATTATCAATCGGAAAACGTCCATCTAAATAAACCACGGTGAATTGGATAAAGTTTGCATCTCCGACACGGTATTCAGTCACTCGACCTTCTGGACTGATTTCAAAGCGTAAATACAATCCTTTACCACTATCTCCATAGGCTTGATCATAAACTTTGCGAATGACTTGAGCTTTATTATTAATATAACTGACTTGCGTGATTAAATTATTTCGCGCACCGGTTTGGTCATAATAATATTCCTTGGTTTGACCATTGGCGTTTTGCTGTTTAATTAAGCGGCCATCATCACTATATTGAAAGCTTTGCTTGCCTTGTTCAGCTGAAGTCAGACTGGATAGTTGGCCGTTCTCATTATAGGTGTAATAACTACTATCGACAGGTAGACTGCACACAACGGAAGGATAGCCTTGGTCTCGATCGATCTGCGTGATCGATCCTTTTTGATTAAAGTATAATTTCGTAGAAACTTGGACATTATTTTGGATAATGGTATTTCCTTGTCCGTACTGAAAGTTTGCCGATAGGCTGCCAACATCGCTAGGATTCTGATAACTAAAAGTAGTAATCGGTCTAGGCACCGCACCACTGGTCGTACCATAGTTAAAGGACACGCCACTGCCATCGCTTTGTTCAAGCTTATCAAGGTAGGCTAATGTATAAACGTCCTTATCCGATAATGTCGCTTTACTTTTGGGAGGAGCAAGATATTTATACTCTATACTTGGCCATTTCGAACGATCGGGACTATCTAATGCGATAGTAGTTTTAGTTAAACGGCCGTCAATATCAAAACTTGAGAATTTTAATAGCGTAGCCTCTTCCATTTTGACAGAATAAATGGATTCCTGATGACTGCCATCGGCGAGTTGAGTGCGCCGAATTTCATAATTACAGCCTGGTGCTTCTATAGTGGTCAGTTGCCAAGGGGTGGTTTGATCATATCGATAAGTCGTCGCCTCATTTTTACTATCGAGCCGTTGAAGCAAATAACCACTTTCATTATAAATTTCTGTGATCTGAGTTTTTGGATCAAACCAACTCCATTTTTTTTCTGTCGCATCATGAGAAAGATAAGCTCGACTATCTGACCAATACGGAGACACCCATCGATTAGTTTTACTATCAAATTGATAGGATGTTTCATGACCATCTTCTTCAACTAAAACCGCTGGAGATGCCGTGGATGCAGGAATAGTTTTAAAATATTTATGTGCTAAACGCCAAATACCAGAAACTGTTTGCGCGTGACTGTTATAGACATAAGACAATTCAACCGGAAAATTTCTTTCCTGTAACACGAGTTTATGATCAAAAAGCGTAAGATTTCCGGTATTAACATTCACAAAACTTTGGATTTTTAAGGGCCCAAAATCTCGGCTAGCTAAGGCAGCACCCAGCTGAGTAAAGGAAGAATAAGAAATTCCAAGACCGAGGCCTGAAACAAGATTAAAAGGATATGCTAAATTCATAGGAAACTTTCCTTACTTTTTAAATTTTTTATCAACGAAAAACCTTCTGACAAATCCCTTCAAGGATGCGATGATGGTCGACCGTTATCATGGTTTATTTCAGCGGATTCAGCCTCAATTAATGGTAATCTTGGCGGCGCTGGACGAAAAAATCGATACGTTGATTGGCTTGCACGATAACCTCCGTATAACAAAGCAATAAAACATAAAATGCCTCCTGCACACAGCAAACTCATTAAAAATGGGCTCCCCAGTAACAGAGTACCCTTCATGGATGGGGATTGATTAGATTGCGTAACATTGGTTTGGTCTAAGCGAACAACCGGTATGCTATTAGTTGGCAACATGTCACAGGTTTGCCAATCGAGATATTGCAAGCGCTCAGATTTTATAAACTGCATGTCTGGCAACGATGAAGCAACGCGACAGAAACTTCTTATCGTAGGCGTGTCCAAATTATTATGAATAACATTAAGTTGCTTTAGTTTGGTATTAGCTTCCATTGGATAAAAAACGCGTTTTTCCTGCCTTGATAGCTGATCCGTACTCAAATCATTGGCATGACATGACACCTTGACCAATTCTTTTGCAAAATTATTCAGCGATGCATCTTCGACACGATTGTCGTTCAGTATTAATTGTTGTAAGTGCGATTGATGTATTACCGGTGCTAATGCGTTAAAAAAGTTTCCATCCAGAAGATTGCTGCTTAAATCCAGCACGGCTAGCTTGGTTTTAGTCAAAGCTTCCGCCAAATCAGGCGCCATGTGATTACTGATGTGATTTTTGTAAAGATGTAATTCACGTAAATGGGTATTAGGAAGTACATCTAACCAATTCATTAATGTGGTATGAGTTATTTGGTTGTCGTTTAAATTTAACGACCGTAGTAATAAACTGTGATTAGAAAAAACACTGGTTAAATCAATAACGATATGATCATTGAGTCCAGCTTCTTTGCAAGTAAAGCTCAGCAATTGTGTATCAGGAAAAACGTTTACCAGTGCTGAAAATCCATGCTGAGTTAATTCACATCCTGAAATATCAAGATGTTGCAACGGGGTAGCAGGCAAGTGTTCTGCGATCATCACCCCATCTTGATCTGCCAATTTATTTCCGGCAATATTCAAAGTCGTTAAGCGACTATCGCGAGCTTGCGTTATCAAAAATTGGACGCCTCTATTGCTTAATTTATTATTTGAGACATCTAAAGACTCTAAATTTTTTAGACAACCCTGCAGCGCGGTGACATGCTCACCTTTTAATCCAGCGTTACTTATTTTCAATACTCTTAAAGAGGAATTTCCTTTCAATGTTTCACTAAAAACTTGAAGTGCATTTGCTGAGAAGTGTTGATGGGATAAATCAACTGTATGCACAAAACTTAGTTGAATTCCATCTGCAAGTTTTTCCAGACCTAAATCAGAAAATGGATTCTTGGCGAGATTGAGTATGAGTAATGAACTATTAGAGAGTACTTCACTAATATGCTGTACCCCCAAATCAGTTATTTGATTACCTGCTAATTGCAAATTGTTTAGAGTTTGCAAGCCTTCGGACATTAAGTTAGCTAATGTTGTCGCACTAACATCAGTCATATGGGTATTAACTAAGTTAAGTTCACTCAGATTTGTCTCAGCTAAAGAATTTAATAATAAGTTAAACGACTCATCATTTAATGATTGATTGCTGATATCAAAATGAGTGACATTGATGTTTGTTAAGAACCGAGTTAATGCTTGAATATGTTGTTGGCTAGGCACTACACCATTTTCAGGGCCAGAAACATTGACTAACTCCAGTGGCGAAGTCACCATAGATTGCAAAGTAATCAGCAATTGTTCCCAATCAGCCGCTGGCCAAGTTGGCCAAGCTTGTTGCGATAAATCAATGCGTGTAATTCCACCTGCGCTTGGAAGCTGAACAAGATGATGAAGTAATTCTACAGGCGACATTCTTTGTTTGTAGCAAGCTGTCTAAACACGTTTGCGCGGAAAACATATTTTGATAGTTTACAAATGACCAATCACACGCAACACACTCATACTGTTCATTTTGTTGTAAAAAAGTAAAACTATTACCCTCTGCTTCACAATTTGCTTGAGCCTGATGATGTCCCAGCTAAATCCGTTGCTTTTTTGAATAATTAGTTGTAGATATCGACCGACGGGCATACAGTGTGTAAAGTGAAGATAGCAGCGATGGAATAAAAAAAATAAGGGTCTCAATGGACGTTGCAGTTTTCACCTAAGGTCCAAGTAAAAATAACGATTCAATCTGCTCGACGTAGGAGTTTCGTTTCAATAAGAGGCGCAAAATGCTTGATCCTCTTCGGCTACCGAATCATCAATAGGCGCTTGAATTCCCTCAATAGGAAGAAAAAGCCAATGATGGTTTCAGCCAAAGATTTCTGATTTTTAATGCGCTTAAAATAGTTTTCTCTAAGTTTGCAATAAATTAGTTTTTTTTGCAATGGATCTTCGATAAAAAACATTTCTAGATTATCTGTATGGAGGCTTGCTGCAATTTGTGCGAGCAAAACGCAAACACCTGAAAAACGTAAAAGGAAAAACCCCGCGATGGATGCGCTAAACTCAATCAGTTTTATCGACTAATGCTTGTTTTTAAAGCAAAGGAAACCAAGGGGAGTATTTTTCATCGTGTTTTTCTACCCTCCCATAAAAATTAAAAAATTTTTGCATGCGCTAAAGCTCCGCGCAATGAAACTCCATGGGAGACAGTGCAGCAAGCATATCGTTATAAAAAGCTGGGCTCACTATCAAGTACTGAAAAAAATTATCTACGCTCACTGCATAATTCATATCACGCCAAAAGCTTACGTCGCTTATCTTTAAAAAACAGCGCTTATAAGACTTGCGATTGGCGGCAATAATAAGGTGCCCGTCCAAGTCCAATACAACAGCTTCATGCAAAAACATCACTACCAAAAATGGTTTGGTCCAGGTTATTTTGATTGTTTTGCTGTTTCCACCCAAAAATCGCTGAAAAATGAAAGTACCACAAACGTTTCTTCAGGAAAAAAAGCCATAAACTAGTGAGATCATGCAATAATAACCCAGCTAATATCGCAGGCCTCTAAAACCACAGATGAAGAAAACTAGCATGATTCAAAAAAAGTCTTTAAACAACATGCGCAAGCCGAAATCTTAGACCCAGGTTTTTCTAATGGAATTCCCTCGCCGCTTAACCAAAAATAAGCGTACCGGTGGTTTACTTATCGAAGGACATTTCAGACTTATGTTTTTTATTCCCCACAAAGCAAAAACGCGCTGCAAAAATTGCTATAATGCCAATGTCCTTAATAAAGAGTTTTTGTGTTTGCGGAGGGTGTTTGCTTGGATGGGATTTTAAATTAACTGAAGCTTCAGGACGTATCATCTCTCACTAAATCTTCGATTGACCGATAAATTAATTTTGATTTCCACCACGAATTCGGTGCATGCGTATCATCCATTTTTTCCTTTTTTTTTCTTGTTGTAAAAAAACTTTTTAAAATTACTTTAAATTCCATAATAAAAAAAAATAATTTTTTTTTATTAGCAAA